>CAIPID010000274.1 GCA_903865015.1 uncultured beta proteobacterium
CTCATACACAGCGCTTGGGGCTTCGCGACACATGAATTCAATTGAGTCCTGATCACCCAACCAGTCTGACCCCTTAACGGTGTCATACATGTGCCAGTACCAGTTATCTTCGCTCATGTTACCCAGCGATGCACCGATACCACCTTGGGCAGCAACAGTGTGTGAGCGGGTAGGAAATACTTTTGATAGCACGGCAACATTCAGACCCGCATTGGCGAGTTGTAACGAGCAACGCATACCAGCACCGCCGGCACCTACAACCACCACATCAAATTTACGACGTGGCAATGATGATTTAATCTCAGCCATGGCTTAGACTCTCCAGAGAGTGTGCACGAAGTACACAATCGAACCAACCAGCCACAAGATGGTCAGAACCATTAAAAACAAACGCAGACCAACAGGCTTGACATAGTCCATCCAGATGTCGCGAATACCGATCCATGCATGCCAGGCCAACGAGATGATGGCGAGCGTTGCCAGAATCTGACCGAGAGGCAACATGAAACAGGTGAACGTAAACAGGTTTTTCCAGCCGGCGTAGGTAAAGCCTGACATGGTCAGGATACCAACCAAAAGAACCAGGGTGTAAACGGCCATAATGATGGCGGTTACACGCTGAGCAATAAAGTCCATGGTGCCGTAATGGGCGCCTACGACCAGACGCTTAGGACCGATTTTTTCAATAGGTGTCATTACCACACTCCGAACAATTTAAGGCCGAAGACAAGTGTCAGCGCCAGGCTTACACCCAACACCATGCTTGCGCTTTTGGCTGCGGATTCTTTGTCCATACCAATATGCAGATCAAGCACAAGGTAACGGATGCCAGCACAGAAATGATGCAGGTATCCCCAGATCAGGACCAGCAAAATAAGCTTGACGATCGGATTGCCCGCAACTGTGGACATGGCATTAAAGCCGGACTCCGAAACGAAACTCATGGCAAAAAGCGCAATAAGTAAAGGCAGGCAAAGAAAAAGCAAAGCGCCACTAACGCGGTGCAAAATTGACACCTTACCGGCCATAGGCAGACGGTAATTCATCAAGTCAACTGGACTGATGTTGCGAAACTGAGGACGCGGCTTTGGGGCTGTGTCAGACATAACGACCTCGAAAAAACAACGGTGAACTAGGGATAAACACTATATTTTCGCCTATAAGAAGAATTGCTTCAAATCGACTAAAAACTTAACTAAATCTTAACCACCAATTAACTAAAAATTAATTAAAAAACACTAAAACTACTCAGTTTGCTTCTAATTTACACTTAAGTAATACAGCCAAACATTAAACTAATTCGTCATTCAATCCCAATTAATTCAAACTATTGCGGTAATAGTAAGAATCTGTCAGGTAGTAACCGGTGCGCAATTCTACCGGACGGTCGGCGTAGGTATAAGAGATCCTGTCTGCGCGCAGCAACGGCGTTGCGCAGGCGACATGCAATAAACCAGTTATTTCGGCATCGCCTGCGACCGCGCGCAGTTTTTCTTCTGCTCGCACCATACTTACACCAAACTCTGTTTCGAACAGTCCGTAAAGCGGGCCCACATACTCGCCCAGTAATTCTGCTGTCAGGCCCTTAAACAGGCCACCTGGCAAATAAATATCGTCAACAACAGTTGGGACACCCGAAAAAGAAATCAACCGGCGAATCGCGACAACCGGATCACCGGACTTGAGCTCCAGGCTGCGTGCAACCTCGGCATTGGCCCGTATACGACGGCAATCAAGAATGCTGCTCTCGGCTGGCTGGGGCTCGCCTTCGTTAGGGGCTAGACGCAAAAAGCGAAACCGGACACGCGCCTCATGATGCGTGGAGACAAACGTACCCTTGCCCTGGCGGCGCATCAACAAATGCTCTGCAGCCAACTCATCCACCGCTTTGCGCACAGTACCCTGACTCACCTGAAAACGTGCGGCAAGCTCAATCTCACTCGGGATGGCCTCACCGGGCTTCCACTCACCCTGATCGAGCGACTGCAACAATAGCGCTTTAATCTGCTGATAGAGCGGACTAAATGCAGCAAGCCCCAAACTGCGGGGGACCGCTTGGGCGCCAGGCTGTGTCGGATCAGTCATGTTGTTGGACAAGGGATAAATACATATCCGCATTGTTACACAGCTAGTCCCACAAGTCCACAGCTCTTATGTCTTATATAAGATATAAGATTGGTTGACGCAACGCAATAATTCAACTAGCATCCCTTTCAGAATCTTTACCCGACCGATTCAGTATTTTTTACCGGTCGAGCTGGTCAAAAACGCTAAACTTACGCTTGAACTTTTAATACGCTTGAACTTTTAAATCAGTCCTTTCGGAGATTGTTATGTCAAAACCCGCCATGCGAGTTGCTGTCACCGGTGCAGCAGGTCAGATCGGTTACGCCCTGTTGTTTCGTATTGCTTCGGGCGAAATGCTCGGCAAAGATCAGCCCGTGATTTTGCAGCTGCTTGAGATCCCTGACGAAAGAGCGCAAAAAGCGCTCAAAGGCGTCATGATGGAGCTCGACGATTGCGCATTCCCCTTACTGCAATCGATGACAGCACATAGCGATCCACGCGAGGCATTCAAAGACGCAGACGTCGCACTTCTGGTCGGTTCGCGTCCACGCGGCCCAGGCATGGAGCGCGCTGAGTTGCTGGCTGTTAACGGCCAGATTTTCACGGCACAGGGCAAGGCACTGAACGACGTCGCAAGCCGCAATGTCAAAGTACTGGTTGTTGGCAATCCAGCCAACACCAATGCTTACATCGCAATGAAATCGGCACCAGATCTGCCAGCAAAGAACTTCACCGCCATGCTGCGCCTGGACCACAACCGTGCGTTGTCACAACTCGGCACCAAGATGGGCAAGCCTGTTGCAGACATCCAAAAAATGGCTGTCTGGGGTAATCACTCACCCACAATGTATGCTGACTACCGTTTCGCAACAATCGGTGGCGAAAGCGTTGCCAAGCTGATCAACGACGACGCATGGAATCGCGATGTATTCCTGCCAACAGTTGGCAAACGCGGTGCTGCGATCATCGAAGCGCGCGGATTGTCCTCAGCTGCCTCTGCTGCTAATGCAGCGATTGATCACGTCCGTGACTGGGTCCTTGGTACAAACGGCAAGTGGGTCACCATGGGTGTTCCTTCAGACGGCACCTACGGCATCCCCGAAGGCGTCATGTATGGCGTGCCGGTCACCTGCGAAGGCGGCGAATACAAGCGTATCACCGGTCTCGAGATCGACGCGTTTTCACGCGAGCGTATGGACCTCACACTCAAAGAGTTGCTCGAAGAGCGTGACGGTGTTGCTCACCTGTTGAAATAAAGTAGCCAAGGAATGGGCCCATCGATGGGCCCATTTTTTTAACAATAATTATTGTTCTGGAGTCAGGCATGTCGAATCAAGCAACTGCTGGTCAACGTTTTCGCGCAGCGCTCGCCGCGGAAAAACCTCTTCAAATTATTGGCGCCATCAACGCCAACCACGCATTGCTTGCCAAGCGCGCAGGCTTCAATGCCATTTATCTGTCTGGTGGCGGAGTAGCCGCTGGTTCGCTCGGACTGCCTGACCTGGGTATCAACACACTTGATGATGTGCTGACCGATGTACGTCGTATTACCGATGTGTGCGACACACCGCTGATTGTTGACATCGACACGGGCTTTGGTCCCTCTGCATTCAACATTGCCCGCACCATCAAGAGCCTGATCAAATTCGGCGCAGCCGGCTGCCACATCGAAGACCAGGTCGGAGCCAAGCGTTGCGGCCATCGCCCAGGCAAAGAAATCGTCTCAACCGAAGAAATGGCTGATCGCGTCAAAGCGGCTGCCGATGCGCGTACCGACTCGAGCTTTTATCTGATCGCACGTACCGATGCAATCGCCGCACAAGGCGTGGACGCCGCGATTGAGCGCTCGCTGGCTTGCGTTGCAGCTGGTGCCGATGCGATTTTTGCTGAAGCAGCTTATGACCTCGCAACCTTTGACAAATTCGTCAAAGCGGTCAAAGTTCCCGTACTGGCAAACATCACCGAGTTCGGTCAGACACCGCTTTTCACACTCGAAGAATTGCGCTCAGTCAATGTCGGTATGGTGCTGTATCCATTGTCTGCATTCCGTGCCATGAACAAAGCCGCAGAGACTGTCTACCAGGCAGTTCGCCGCGATGGCTCACAGAAAAATGTGGTCGATCTGATGCAAACCCGCGAAGAACTCTACGACCGCATCAACTATCACGCCTTTGAGGGCGCGCTCGACAAATTATTTGCTGAAAACAAATCGAAATAAAGAACGAACCAAGGAGAATCAACATGGCTACAAGCAAAAAAGTTGCGGCAAAGAAAGCTGCTCCAGCAAAAACAGCACCTGCCGCTGCTCCTGAAGCAGCAACACCCGTGTTCAAAGCAAAAAAATCGGTTGCCTTGTCAGGCGTGACCGCCGGCAACACGGCGCTTTGCACCGTTGGCCGCAGCGGCAACGATCTGAACTACCGTGGTTACGATATTCTTGATCTGGCGGATGTTAGCGAATTCGAAGAAGTCGCTCACCTGCTGATCCACGGCAAACTGCCTAACAAAGCCGAGCTCGCCGCATACAAATCAAAACTCAAAGCACTGCGCGGTCTGCCCGCACAACTGCAAACAGTTCTGGAGTCACTGCCTGCCGCCAGCCATCCAATGGATGTCATGCGCACAGCCGCTTCGGCGCTCGGTTGCATGCTGCCCGAGAAAGAAGACCACAACATACCCGGCGCGCGCGATATTGCTGACCGTCTGATGGCCAATCTGGGTTCCGCCCTGCTCTACTGGTATCACTACAGCCATAATGGTCGCATCATTGATGTGCAGACCGATGACGACACAATTGGCGGCCATTTCCTGCACCTGCTGCATGGAACCAAGCCAAACGCTGACTGGGTCCGTGCCATGCACACCTCGTTGATTCTGTACGCAGAGCATGAGTTCAATGCTTCGACCTTTACCTGCCGCGTCATTGCTGGCACGGGCTCAGACATGTACTCAGCGATTTCTGGTGGCATTGGCGCGCTGCGCGGTCCAAAACACGGCGGTGCAAACGAAGTCGCTTTCGAAGTACAAAAGCGCTACGAAAATCCTGCCGAAGCCGAAGCCGACATCCGCGCACGTGTAGAAAACAAAGAAGTCGTGATCGGTTTCGGTCACCCTGTCTACACCATCGCTGATCCACGCAACAAGGTCATCAAAGAAGTCGCGCTGCGCCTGTCCAAGAAAGAAGGCACCACCAAGATGTATGACATCGCTGACCGCATCGAAGCAGTGATGTGGGATGCCAAAAAGATGTTTGCAAACCTGGACTGGTTCTCAGCCGTCTCGTACCACATGATGGGTGTTCCAACAGCAATGTTCACACCCCTCTTTGTGATTGCGCGTACCGCTGGCTGGTCCGCACACATCATTGAACAGCGTATCGACAACAAGATCATTCGTCCCGCCGCGAATTACACCGGTCCCGATGATCAGAAGTTCGTTCCGCTCGCGAAACGTAAGTAATAAAAAGACGAAGGAGAGCATGACCAACCGTCAAACTCTCCTTTTTCTTTTACGCACTCTGGCCGCGCCGCTATTCGCGCGCCTGACAATCATTCCTTTCCAAGAATCGACATGAACACTGCGAACCGCAAAGCCCTGCCCGGAACCAAACTCGACTATTTCGATACACGCGCCGCGGTGGACGCCATCCAGCCTGGCGCCTACGACAAACTGCCTTACACGTCACGCGTGCTGGCAGAGAATCTGGTGCGTCGCTGCGATCCGGCCACACTTAATGCCTCCCTCAGCCAACTGATTGAGCGCAAGCAAGATCTGGATTTCCCATGGTTCCCGGCACGTGTGGTGTGTCACGACATTCTTGGTCAAACCGCGCTGGTCGATCTGGCCGGCTTGCGCGATGCGATCGCCTCACAAGGTGGCGACCCAGCACTGGTGAATCCAGTTGTGCCAACGCAATTAATTGTTGATCACTCACTCGCCGTTGAGTGCGGTGGTTTTGATCCCGACGCGTTTGAAAAAAACCGCGCGATCGAAGACCGTCGTAACGAAGACCGTTTTCACTTTATTAACTGGACCAAAAAGACATTCAAAAATGTCGACGTGATTCCTCCAGGCAATGGCATCATGCACCAGATCAATCTGGAGCGTATGTCACCCGTGATTCACGCGCAAGACGGCCTTGCTTTCCCTGACACACTTGTGGGTACAGACAGTCACACTCCACACGTTGACGCGCTTGGCGTGATCGCAATCGGTGTCGGCGGTCTCGAAGCAGAAAGCGTGATGCTCGGACGAGCTTCATGGATGCGTCTGCCCGACATCATCGGTGTTGAGCTGACCGGCAAACTCCAGCCAGGCATCACAGCAACCGACATGGTACTGGCCTTGACAGAGTTCCTGCGCAATCAAAAAGTGGTTTCTTCGTACCTGGAATTTTTTGGCGAGGGTGCTGCACACCTGACGCTCGGCGATCGCGCAACGATCTCCAATATGACACCTGAGTACGGTGCCACCGCTGCGATGTTCTACATCGACCAGCAAACCATCGACTATCTGCGCCTGACCGGTCGCGAAGAAGAGCAAGTCAAACTCGTCGAGACCTACGCCAAACAAGCTGGCTTGTGGGCTGACAGCCTTAAGACCGCCGAGTACGAGCGCGTCCTGCGCTTTGATCTCTCAACGGTCGTGCGCAATATCGCCGGCCCCTCCAATCCTCACCGTCGCGTTGCAACCTCTGATTTGGCTGCGAAAGGTATTTCTGGCGTGGTTGAAAACGAGCCAGGCAAAATGCCTGACGGCGCAGTCATCATCGCAGCCATCACCAGCTGCACTAACACCAGCAACCCACGCAATGTCATCGCAGCAGGCCTGCTCGCACGCAACGCCAATGCGCGAGGCCTGACACGCAAGCCCTGGGTAAAGAGCTCGCTCGCGCCTGGCTCCAAGACCGTTGAGCTCTACCTTGAAGAAGCAAAGCTCAAGACAGAGCTCGAGAAACTCGGCTTTGGCATCGTGGCGTTTGCTTGCACAACCTGTAACGGTATGTCTGGCGCGTTGGATCCGGTGATTCAACAAGAAATCATCGACCGTGATCTGTACGCCACAGCCGTGCTGTCTGGCAACCGTAACTTTGATGGACGGATCCATCCCTACGCCAAGCAAGCTTTCCTGGCCTCGCCCCCGTTAGTCGTCGCCTACGCGATTGCCGGCACGATCCGTTTTGATATTGAAAAAGACGTGCTCGGTATCGATAAAGATGGCAAGCCTGTGATGCTCAAGGACATCTGGCCAACAGATGCAGAGATCGATGCGATTGTTAAATCAAGTGTCAAGCCAGCTCAGTTCCGTAAAGTCTACGAGCCGATGTTCGCCGTCACACTCGACGCTGGCGAAAAACTCAGTCCTCTGTACGACTGGCGCCCAGAGAGTACGTACATCCGTCGCCCTCCCTACTGGGAAGGTGCGCTCGCCGGCGAGCGCACGCTCAAGGGCATGCTGCCCCTGGCCGTACTCGGTGACAACATCACCACCGATCATTTGTCGCCCTCAAACGCGATCATGCTCGACAGCGCAGCCGGAGAGTATCTGGCCAAGATGGGCTTGCCAGAAGAAGATTTCAACTCGTACGCCACCCATCGTGGTGATCACCTGACCGCACAACGCGCGACCTTTGCCAATCCAAAACTGCTCAATGAGATGGTGATGGAAAACGGCAAGATCAAGCAAGGTTCTCTTGCAAGGATCGAACCCGAAGGCAAAGTCACCCGTATGTGGGAAGCCATCGAGACCTATATGGAACGCAAGCAGCCACTGATCATCGTGGCCGGTGCCGACTATGGCCAAGGCTCTTCACGCGACTGGGCTGCTAAAGGTGTTCGTCTGGCGGGAGTGGAAGCCATCGTTGCCGAAGGCTTTGAGCGCATTCACCGTACCAACCTGGTCGGTATGGGCGTGCTGCCGCTGGAATTCAAGGCAGGCGTGAATCGTAAAACGCTTAACCTCGATGGTACAGAAACCTATGATGTGCTGGGTGCTCGCACTCCCTTAGCAACGCTGACCCTTGTCATCACACGCAGGAATGGCGAGCGTCTGGAGATACCAGTCACCTGCAGACTCGATACGGCAGAGGAAGTTTCGATCTACGACGCTGGTGGAGTATTGCAGCGTTTTGCTCAGGACTTTCTTGAGTCTGCTGCTGCATAAATAATGATGATGCGATGACGGATGTGATGAACGCATCCGCTAGCAGTGAAGATATATTTTTTGAGGACAACCACATGACTCACCCAGCCCAGATCAAAGTACCCGCCACCTACATGCGTGGCGGTACGAGCAAAGGCGTGTTCTTTCGTCTGCAGGACTTGCCTGTTGCGGCCCAAGTGCCCGGTGCGGCGCGCGACGCACTACTGATGCGCGTAATCGGCAGCCCCGATCCCTATGGCAAACAGATCGACGGCATGGGTGCAGCCACCTCGAGCACGAGCAAGACCGTCATCCTCTCAAAAAGTACCCGTCCAGACCACGACATCGACTACCTGTTTGGTCAGGTATCGATCGACAAACCTTTTGTAGACTGGAGCGGCAATTGTGGCAACCTGTCTGCTGCGGTGGGACCTTTTGGCATCACCAACGGTTTAGTCGATCCAAGCCGCGTCCCACAAAATGGCGTAGCAATTATCCGTATCTGGCAAGCCAACATCAGCAAGACCATCATTGCACATGTGCCAATCACAAACGGAGCAGTGCAAGAGACCGGTGACTTTGAGCTCGACGGCGTGACATTCCCCGCTGCTGAGGTCCAGCTCGAATTCATGGACCCCGCTGCCGACGAAGAAGGCGCTGGCGGCTCGATGTTCCCCACCGGCAATCTGGTGGATGACCTCGAAGTCCCAGGGGTGGGGACATTCAAAGTCACGATGATCAACGCAGGCATCCCGACGATTTTTGTCAATGCAGCTGATATTGGCTATAAGGGCACCGAACTGCAAGACGATATCAACAGCGATGCGAAAGCATTGACTATGTTTGAAACCATCCGCGCTTACGGTGCGGTGCGCATGGGGCTGATCAAACACATCGACGAAGCAGCCAAACGTCAGCACACACCTAAAGTCGCATTTGTCGCAAAGCCTGTTGATTACGTTTCATCAAGCGGCAAAGCTGTTGCCGCAAATGACGTCAACGTCCTGGTGCGCGCAATGTCAATGGGTAAACTGCATCACGCTATGATGGGCACAGCCGCAGTCGCGATCGGTACTGCTGCAGCCGTACCCGGCACACTCGTTAATCTGGCGGCGGGTGGCGGCAATCTGGAGGCAGTGCGCTTTGGTCACCCCTCGGGTACGTTGCGCGTCGGTGCGCAGGCCACCCAAGTCGACGGTGAATGGACCGTCACCAAAGCTATCATGAGCCGAAGCGCCCGTGTCCTGATGGAAGGCTGGGTTCGTGTGCCGGGCGATACAATCTGAACATGACACATTACATTTCAATCGCCTTAGTTTTTTCGTTCAGTTTGTTTACAACCTGCGCATTTGTATTCTTTATATCCGGTGCTTATCTGCTCCTGTTCAAGATCAATGATGTGAACAAAGCATTCAAGCACCCCTACCTGACCGAGCAGCCGTTTGGTAAATATCCATTGGGTATCAGGATGGCGATTTTGCTGGATTATTTCCTTCACATGATGTTCCCCAAATCGCGCATTTGGCTCGCGGGTCATGCCAACACCCTGCTGGCGCATGTTGATGTAAAAAAAATCCCCTGGAATCTCAAATGGCCGATCGCCGGCCTCTGGGCAGGTTGCTTTCTCGGCATGCTCGCCATGATGGTTTTATGGGCCATTATTTTGAGTGGCGCGGCTAAATAATGAGTGACGCCAAATGACACTTTTTGTTTCGCATAACCAGGCGGGTCAATGTTTTGAAGCTGTGGTCGATGGCCACCGCTGCGTCGTTGACTATATGTTGCGCGATGGCGTCATGACCGTCACCCATACCGGCGTGCCAGACGCAGTCGGTGGACGAGGCATCGCCGCCGAACTCACCAAATTTGTACTGGATGCCGCGATCCAGGCAGGCTGGAAACTGATCCCCGCCTGCAGCTACACAGCAGCCTATGTCAGACGACACCCTGAATATAGCAATTTACTTAATAAAACTCAGTAATTTTTAAGTCTTATATAAGATATAAGACACTTGCCCCGACCGTATCTTCGCTCTACAATTAACTGTATCCCTAATCCTACTTTTTCAAAGGCGCTCCCATGCTTGAAGCTTACCGCCAACACTTTGCAGAACGTGCAGCACTAGGTATCCCACCACTGCCCCTGACTGCAAAACAAACTGCTGATCTGATTGAGTTGCTCAAGTCGCCACCAGCTGGCGAAGGCACAACATTGGTTGAGCTCATCACGCATCGCGTACCCGCTGGTGTGGATGATGCAGCCATGGTCAAAGCGTCCTACCTCGCTGCGGTTGCACTCGGTACTGAAAAATGCCCGCTGATCACGCGCGCTAAAGCGACTGAGTTGCTGGGCACTATGCTCGGCGGCTACAACATCGGACCACTGGTCGATCTGCTTGACGACAAAGAAGTCGGCACTATCGCTGCGGATGCACTGAAGAAAACCCTGTTGATGTTTGACGCGTTCCACGACGTCAAAGACAAAGCCGACAAAGGCAATGCAAACGCTAAAGCCGTGATGCAGAGCTGGGCCGATGGCGAGTGGTTTACCAGCCGCCCTGAGGTTCCAAAGAGCCTGACCGTGACCGTGTTTAAAGTCACTGGCGAGACCAACACAGACGATTTGTCACCTGCTCCTGATGCATGGAGCCGCCCCGACATTCCTCTGCATGCGCTGGCAATGCTCAAAAACCCACGTCCTGGTATTGAGCCACAAGAATCCGGCAAAATCGGCCCAATCAATTTCATCAACGATCTGAAAAAGAAAGGCAACCTGGTTGCTTACGTGGGTGATGTGGTTGGTACAGGCTCCTCACGTAAATCAGCGACCAACTCGGTTCTCTGGTTTACCGGCGAAGACATTCCTTTCGTGCCTAACAAGCGTTTCGGTGGCGTGTGTCTGGGCAATAAGATTGCTCCGATTTTCTACAACACCATGGAAGACGCAGGCGCGCTCCCAATCGAGCTCGATGTTGCCAGCATGAACATGGGCGACGTTGTAGAGCTGCGTCCTTACGATGGTCAGGCTCTGAAAGACGGCAAAGTCATCTCGACTTTCGAGGTTAAATCCGACGTGCTGTTTGACGAAGTCCGCGCGGGCGGCCGTATCCCTCTGATCGTTGGTCGTGGCCTGACAGCCAAAGCCCGCGAAGCACTCGGCCTGCCACCCTCAACACTATTCCGTCTGCCGCACAACCCTGCAGCATCGACCAAGGGTTTTACGCTGGCCCAGAAAATGGTTGGTCGCGCATGTGGTCTGCCAGAAGGCCAAGGCGTACGCCCCGGCTCATACTGCGAACCAAGAATGACCTCCGTCGGCAGCCAGGACACCACCGGCCCGATGACACGCGACGAGCTCAAAGATCTGGCCTGTCTCGGATTTTCAGCCGATCTGGTCATGCAGTCTTTCTGCCACACAGCAGCCTATCCAAAATCAGTTGACGTCAAAACACACCACACCTTGCCTCAGTTCATGAGCACACGCGGCGGTATTTCACTGCGTCCTGGTGACGGCGTGATTCACTCATGGCTCAACCGTATGCTGTTGCCCGACACAGTCGGCACAGGCGGCGACTCACACACACGTTTCCCGATCGGCATCAGCTTTCCAGCTGGCTCAGGTCTGGTCGCGTTTGCTGCAGCCACAGGTGTGATGCCTCTGGATATGCCCGAGTCCATCCTGGTGCGCTTCAAAGGCAAAATGCAACCCGGCGTCACATTACGTGACCTGGTCAGCGCTATTCCTCTGTACGCCATCAAGCAAGGTCTCCTGACAGTTGAAAAACAGGGCAAGATCAACGCCTTTTCCGGTCGCGTTCTCGAGATCGAAGGCTTGCCAGATCTGAAAGTCGAGCAAGCATTCGAATTGTCAGATGCATCAGCCGAGCGCTCAGCGGCTGGTTGCACCGTGCGCCTGAACAAAGAACCCATCATCGAATACATCACCAGCAACATCACCATGTTGAAATGGATGATCGCCAATGGTTATGAAGACGAGCGCAGTCTGGTTCGCCGTATCAAAGCCATGGAAGCCTGGCTCGCTAACCCACAACTGCTCGCGCCTGATGCTGATGCTGAATACGCTGAGATCATTGAAATTGATCTGGCGGACATTCACGAGCCAATCGTTGCCTGCCCGAACGACCCTGATGATGTGAAAACATTGTCAGAAGTCGCTGGGGTCAAGATTGACGAAGTATTTATCGGCAGCTGCATGACCAACATCGGTCACTTCCGCGCAGCCTCCAAGCTGCTCGAAGGCAAGCGCGACATTCCTGTCAAACTCTGGGTCGCTCCACCAACCAAGATGGATGCAGCACAGTTGACCGAAGAAGGCCATTACGGCGTGTTTGGTTCCGCAGGTGCGCGTACAGAAATGCCAGGCTGCTCCTTGTGCATGGGTAACCAGGCTCAGGTCCGCGAAGGCGCAACCGTGATTTCAACCAGCACGCGTAACTTCCCCAACCGTCTGGGCAAGAACACCAACGTGTACCTCGGCTCAGCCGAACTGGCTGCAATCTGCTCCAAGCTTGGCCGCCTGCCGACCAAAGCCGAGTACATGGCTGACATCGGGGTCATCAACGAAAACGGCGACAAGATCTATCAATACCTCAATTTTGACAAGATCGCCGATTACAAAGATGTGGCTGACTCTGTGGATGCTTAAGTAATCAAGCATTCTCATCAGTTAAGAAACCCGCTCATTGAGCGGGTTTTTTTTCGCCTATTACACGCATTCAGGAGTAGGATGAAAAGAAGCAATTCATAAGGGAGTACAGCACCATGTCGCACAACACCTTTAACACGCTTAAAAAATTCAAAACAGGCAAAAAAGAATCGCATTTTTATTCTTTGCCAGCACTGGGTAAAGAGCTTGGCGTAGAGATCAACCGCCTGCCGCTATCAATTCGTATCGTGCTGGAATCCGTGCTGCGCAACTGCGATGGCAAGAAAATCACAGAAGAGCACATCAAAGAACTCGCCAACTGGCAACCCAACACTAAACGCGAAAACGAAATCCCCTTTGTAGTCGCGCGTATCGTGCTGCAGGATTTCACGGGTGTGCCCTTGCTCGCCGATATCGCAGCAATGCGTTCCGTCGCTAAAAAAATGGGCAAGCAAGCCAAAGCGATCGAGCCACTCGTACCTGTCGATCTGGTGGTCGACCACTCCGTGATGATTGATTATTTTGGGACTAACAAAGCGCTCGATCTGAATATGAAGGTCGAATTTCAGCGTAATAAGGAACGTTATCAATTCCTGAAATGGGGCATGCAGGCCTTCGATACTTTCGGCGTGGTACCACCAGGGTTTGGTATCGTGCATCAGGTCAATCTGGAATACCTTGCCCGCGGTGTGCATTACGATAAAAAGAATGATGTCTATTACCCAGACACGCTGGTTGGCACAGATAGCCACACCACCATGATCAATGGCATTGGCGTAGTTGGCTGGGGCGTGGGCGGCATCGAGGCCGAGGCAGGCATGCTTGGCCAACCGGTCTATTTCCTGACCCCTGATGTGGTGGGTGTGGAGCTCACCGGCAAACTGCGCGGAGGCGTGACAGCAACTGATCTGGTCCTCACGATCACGGAGTTGCTCAGACGAGAAAAAGTGGTCGGTAAATTTGTTGAGTTCTGCGGCTCGGGGACTGCAAGCCTGTCGACCACGGATCGCGCCACGATCGGCAACATGGCGCCTGAGTATGGCGCCACAATGGGCTTCTTTCCTGTCGATGCGCGCACCATCGAGTATTTCGAAGGCACTGGTCGCACAAAGGATGAAGTCTCGGCGCTCAAGGCGTACTTCAAAGCACAACAGATGTACGGTGTGCCCGAGGCCGCCGACATTAATTACTCGCAACTCGTCAAGCTTGACCTCAACTCGGTCGTACCCTCGCTTGCAGGACCTAAACGTCCGCAAGATCGTATCGAAATCGGTTCGGTTAAAAGCACCTTTAAAAATCTGTTTTCGAAATCAATCGAAGACAACGGCTTTAACCAGCCTGCGGCCAGACTCAATCAGGAGTTCACAACCAGCAAAGGTGACACGCTGCATAACGGCGACATCCTGATAGCTGCGATCACCTCTTGCACCAACACCTCCAATCCAAGTGTCATGCTTGCCGCGGGTTTGCTCGCTAAAAAAGCAGTGAAAGCAGGGCTGAAAATTCCACATCACGTTAAAACATCGCTCGCACCCGGATCGCGCGTCGTGACCGAGTATCTGGAGCGCGCCGGACTACTGCCCTATCTGGACAAGCTCGGATTCAATGTGGTGGCGTACGGTTGCACGACCTGTATTGGTAATGCTGGTGATATCGCAGCCGAGTACAACAGCACAATTCACGAACAAGATTTGATCTGCGCAGCCGTCTTGTCAGGCAACCGGAATTTTGAAGCACGCATCCATCCGAACCTTAAAGCGAATTTTCTAGCTTCACCCCCGCTGGTCGTCGCCTATGCGCTTGCTGGCAACATGATGCGCGACCTGATGACAGAGCCTGTCGGTCAGGGCAATAAGGGCGACGTTTATCTGGGTGATATCTGGCCGACTGCAGCCGAGGTCCAGAAACTCATGAAATATGCACTCGACCCGAAAGTGTTCCGTAAAAATTACGAGAAAGTCGACAGTAAACCTGGCAAGCTCTGGGAGCATATCGAAGGCGTGTCTGGTGATGTCTACGACTGGCCAACCTCGACCTATATCGCCGAGCCACCCTTCTTTGACCATTTTGCGATGGAACCCACTCCCATGCCCGGTGTGAGAGGTGCACGCGCGCTTGGGATCTTTGGCGACTCCGTCACAACCGACCACATATCTCCCGCTGGGTCAATCAAAGACAGCTCGCCGGCAGGATTATGGCTACTCAAGCACGGCGTAAAAAAAGAGGATTTCAACAGCTACGGCTCCAGACGCGGCAATCACGAAATCATGATGCGCGGCACCTTTGCCAATGTCCGCATTAAAAATTTGATGATTCCCGAAACGGCCGATGGCACGCGTTTTGAGGGCGGTGACACGCTCTACCAACCGGGCAATGAGCAAGTCTCTATTTATGACGCAGCGATGCGCTATGTCCAGGCAGGCACGCCCACGGTTGTCTTTGGGGGAGAGGAATACGGTACAGGCTCCTCTCGCGACTGGGCGGCTAAAGGCACGCAACTGTTAGGCGTGAAAGCCGTGATTGTGCGCAGCTTTGAGCGTATCCATCGCAGCAACCTGGTTGGGATGGGTGTGTTGCCGCTGCAGTTCCTGGGCAAAGACAGTGCGCAGAGCTTGAAGATCAGCGGCACAGAAATCTTTGATATCGAGGGCCTGGAAAAAGGGATTACACCGCAGCAGCAAGTCACCCTGGTCATTCATCGCGACAAAGGCCCCGCCACACGTGTCAAGGTGCTGTTGCGGATCGATACCCCCATTGAGGTCGACTATTACCAGCACGGCGGCATTCTGCCCTTTGTGCTGCGTCAATTGCTGGCGGCTTAACTTCGTTACACTAGTCTTCTTTTTGCAAGTGTTGGTACTGTTTTTATGCCCCGTTCACAATCGACCCCCTCCAGCCGCCTCTCGCGCGAATCCGCGCGTCTGGTGGCCTTGTCCCTGGCACTGCATAGTTCAGGCAGCCGGGTCGAAGACCGCTATTGGGAAAAAGAATTTGCGACGGTGCTCACCAAGCTCATGCGCAACAAAAACGATGCAGCGATTGATGCAGCACTTGACCACATGTCCAAGCTCCACCCGGGTGGTTATGAGGTCCTGATCGAGCAAGCTGAAACACTCTCCGAATCCTGCGTACTGGTTCACGAAAGTCAACGCTACGATGTGTTGCTGCTGGTCGCTCCGCTAGTGGCCTGGACACGCTACAGCATTCCTGCCACGACCATCCCGGCTGCGAGCCTGAAAGTACTCGGTGACCAGCTCAAAGCGCAAGTACTCTCCAAACACGCCAAGGTCGCACTCATGCCGCATCTGGCCAGCTTGGATCAGATGCCGCGGACCTTTTGTGAGACCTGGGACTGGATGCAAAAACTCGGTGCAATCACACTGCACACGGGTACCGATACCCCAAAACTCAATGTAGAGACAGAAGCTTTCAACATGCTGGCCGATACGCGTTATCTGGTTGCAGCGGTCGCCGTGCCTGAGGGCGAAACGATGTTTCACTGGCAAGACGAACCAGGCGAGCTGGGCGATGCACGCAAGCAATGTCTCGCCAACTGGACCGAGCAAACACAATCCACATTTAATGGCTTGCTCGCAGGTTGTGGTTTTGAGATTCTGGTCCCCGATGCTTACTACGTCAGTAATCGCGAGGCGGATCGTCGCGTACGGCCCTTATCGGTTAAAGCAGCGGTCTCTTGGCTCGGTAGCGCACTGAATGTCGAGGCCAATCAATTGCGTGCCGTGGTTGCTGGTTGCGGCGAAGAACGCATCGACGAATACCGCATCGGCTTTACCCAAAAAAATCAGACCGAAGTCATTTACGGTTGCCTCTGGCCGCTTTATGGTCCCGAGGATGAGCAAGATCGCCCCGAGCACGAAACACCGCTCGAGACGACCGAGGAGATCGCCGCACTACTCAAAGAGTGTGGCGTGACCGACATCCGACGTCTGCCCGGGATCCTGCCACCAGAATTTTGCGAAGATTGTGGCGCGCCCTATTTCCCCAATCCCTCTGGTGAAATGGTCCATGCCGAGCTCCCCGAAAACGCAGAAACGGCCCCCACGCATTTCCATTAATCATGCAGGCTGACGTCTTTTGTCGGGTGATTGATAACTATGGTGACATTGGGGTGACCTGGCGCCTGGTGCGCCAACTCCAGCATGAGCATGACTGGCAGATCCGCCTCTGGGTTGATGATCTCAAAAGCTTTCAACGGCTTGAACCACAGGTCGCATTGGGCGCCCAACAAGTCGTCAACGGGGTTGAAATTATCAACTGGACGCAGGCGACAGACTTCACCCCCAGAGCGGTCGTGATTGCAACGTTTTCTTGTGACTTGCCTGAGCGGTATGTTGATCACCTGCGTACTCAATCTGCGTATGACCAAACAAGTGCAAAACGCCCGGATACTGCCAAAAGCCTCTGGATCAATCTTGAATACCTGAGCGCCGAGGACTGGGTCGAAGGCTGCCATCAATTGCCATCCCTACGCTCTGATGGATTGTCTTCGCATTTTTTCTTCCCGGGATTCACAGAGCGTACAGGTGGATTGCTGCGTGAGTCCGCTCTGATTGCTCTGCGCGATGCCTGGCAAGCGGATCGTGGAGCACAACGCGCATGCATGGAAAACCTGGGATTGAGTGAACATGCGATTGCAGCGCTATTTCCGCTCTCTTCAAACACAGCCTCAGCCAGACTCGTCAATTTATTTTGTTACGCCAGCGCCCCTGTTGACTCACTGATCAAGGTTCTTTGCACGGACCCAAGACAAACCGTACTGCTGATCCCCGACGGCATTCACCCGCAATTTCAGTCTGGACAATATGGGCAGTTGTTCATAGAACGTATTCCATTTTTACCCCAAATCGAATACGACAAAGTCCTCTGGACAGCTGATCTGAACTTTGTCCGAGGGGAGGACTCAATCGTCCGTGGAATCTGGGCTGGCAAACCCCTGATCTGGCAAATCTATCCGCAGACGGAAAACACCCATCTGGAGAAATTACAGGCGTGGCTCGCGCGCACGGGACTAGCTGAGGACATTTGTAAACTAATGATGAGCTGGAATCCAGAGAGCGCACAGAGTGATTCCGATGGTGGGAAAAATCCCAACAGCAAAGCAGAGAAAGGCCCGGGAATTAAATTAGCCGGATATATAAATAACACTACCGTTAATAACGGCATTGAATCGCAGGCTAAAACGACTCAATTCACTCACGCATTGCAGCAACAACTCCAGCCAGCAAACTTTGATATCTGGCAGCAACAATCGCGCCGCTTCTCAAGCGAACAAGCGTGTCTACCCGACCTGGCTACAACGCTCACCGCGTTCTGTCTCAGCAAGCTAAACGCAAATTAAACAATGACCTACCAAGGCAAAGCAATTTTGCCCCAGAAAGGCTAAAATAGAGGGCTTTTCTATCCCTAACTCCGGCTTATACAGTCCCGGAGACTAATAGCTACCGGAGTTTATTCGAATGAAAACCGCACAAGAGTTGCGCGTCGGCAACGTGATCATGATCGGCAAAGACCCTATGGTCATTCAGCGCGCCGAGTACAGCAAGTCAGGCCGTAACGCCTCTGTTGTCAAATTCAAATTCAAAAATCTGCTGACCGGTTCAGGCGCAGAAAACGTTTGCAAAGCAGACGAAAAATTCGACTTAGTCGTACTCGATCGTAAAGAGTGTTCCTATTCGTACTTTGGCGACCCAATGTATGTGTTCATGGACGCTGATTTCAACCAGTACGAAATCGAAGCAGAAAGCATGGGCGACGCCATGCACTACCTCGAAGAAGGCATGCCAGTCGAGGTTGTGTTCTATGACGGCCGCGCGATTTCTATCGAGTTGCCCACGATGCTTGTACGCGAGATCGTCTACACCGAGCCAGCAGTGCGCGGTGACACCTCAGGCAAGGTCATGAAGCCAGCCAAGATCAACACGGGCCACGAATTGCCAGTGCCTTTGTTCTGCGCGATCGGCGACAAAATCGAGATCGACACACGCACAGGCGAATACCGCAGTCGCGTGATGTAAATCTGGCTGAATGCACTTTTGGGTGCGTTCAAATCAACGCATTACTAGAGATGGGCGACATAGATGTCGCCCATTTTTTTATTAAAGTATCTGTAAAACCCCGATAATATTGAAACAATCAATATTCACGTAGACAACAATAGCAAAGGTGAAAATATAAAATAGAAAGTAATTTATAGATTACTTTTTACAATTATTCTAAATTATGTGATATATAATACACATATGAGCACAAGTAAAAAAACCTTAACTCCTGCCAAATACGACAACCTGGATCCATTTATCCAGGACCTAGTCCGTGCACGCAAAGTCCAGCATTTCACCCAAAATCAACTCGCCGAAATGTCGGGCGTCTCGCGTCGCACAATCGTGCTCATCGAATCAGGCGGGGACTGCACTCTTTCCACCCTACGCCGCATCACATCCGCCCTCGGCCTGCAGATGACAACACAAACACGATACGTGCCCACACTCGATGATGTCACACGCGAAAACGAAGCGCTCTTTTCCAGCATGCGTTTAGCCAAAAACACTTAAACCAGAGGTTGCAGATGCTTGACGTGTATGTTGCCAAACAGCTAGTAGGCGTGCTCGATCAGCCCGATGCCTATACGTTTGTCTTTAACTACTTGCCTGATGCACCGAGTGCCTTGCCAGTCTCTCTACTCATGCCCAAACGCACAGAGAGCTGGATAAGTAGGGAACTACACCCTGTCTTTCAGATTTCGTTACCAGAGGGTGCCTTACGCGAGTTAATCGTCAGAAAATTCGGCAAGCGTTTTGAACATTTTGGCGATCTCGAACTACTCGCTGTTGTCGGTGAGAATATGATCGGTCGGATACAGGTCACACCACACGGACAAGGCATTGCTGGGCTCACTGCGCATGAATCGTTATCGAGACTAATTAAGGAGGACACAACGAATCTTGTTGAGCATTATCTTGGAGCGCGACTGCATGAGTCCGGTGTCTCCGGTGGATTTATGAAGTTTTTAGCCAAAAGTCCAACGAACTACCAGGACGGACGCACGACCCTCGCGCTAGATGACTGGATCATAAAACTTAACGATGATGAGCATCCACATATTGTATTAGTCGAATATTTTGGAATGATGGCTGCACGCGCTGCAGGACTGAACGTACCTGAAGTACATCTTTCAGATGATCGCAAACATCTTTTGGTCAAGCGCTTTGATTTAACTTCAATAGGTACACGCTTAGGCTTTGAGGACATGTGCGCACTGTTAGGACTGCCTGCACGAGATAAATTCACAGGTTCGGTTGAGCGTGTGATTAAAACAATAAAAACCTATTGTCAGAGTGGTCAGATACAAAAATCACTCAATCATTTTTTTGGACAGTATCTACTGGCATCAACCATGCGTAATGGTGATGCACATCTGAAAAATTTTGGCCTGATTTATGACGACATAAAGAATGCGACACTAGCTCCAACCTACGATATGCTCAGCATGTCTGTGTATGCTCCGGCTCTCGCCAACGGCAATGATGCAGATGATGGGCTTGCCATTAATTTTGAGGGTTCAAAGCGTTGGTTAACGCCTAAGACTATCAAAGCACTTGCAACGCAATGCTTGATTAATTCAAAACGCGGTTTCAAGTACGAAGTGCAACACGGTTTAATGACTGGTGAAACACTTGGTACGGAGTTTTAAAACCTAATCGTTTCCGTGGTCGGTGATTAATACGATCTTGAATCATTTTAAGTTCTTCCGAGGTCACGGTCGATAAGGGTCGTTTTTTAGGAATGTACTGACGCAGTAAGCCATTAAAGTTTTCATTCGAACCGCGCTGCCAACTGGCAAACGGATCCGCAAAGTAAGCAGTCGAGTCCAACGCCTTATCTACAGCCGCATGATCAGCAAACTCTTTTCCGTTATCGTAAGTCACTGTTTTGACGCGGTGAACCAGAGGTGTGAGGCCCGTGATGATTGCTTGACTGACCATATCGGACGTTTTGCGAGTCACGTGAGCCAGAACGGCAAACCCACTTTTGCGTTCAACCAGCGTCACGATTGCTTGCTTGTGACCTGCGCCGATGACCGTATCTCCCTCCCAGTGACCGACCTGACTGCGTGTTTCGACAGAGGCAGGACGCTGGGCAATGGGGCGCCTACCAATGATTTGGCCACGACGGTCCTGTCCTCCAGCATAGCGCTTGCGCCGTTTCTTCTGGCAGCGAAGGTGTTTCCAAAGAGAACCGCCTTGAGCCTTGTCCGCATAAACATGCCGGTAAATTGTTTCGTGGCTGACCGGCAAGAAAGCTGCAATCTGCTCAGGACTCCATTGGAGTTTAAGATGTTCAGCGACCTGGTCTCTCGTAATTGGATCAATTTGAAAGGCATTGCGGCTCGATTGAGCGCGTTCCTGACAAAGCAGATCAGCCTGTCGGGGTCGATAACCTCGCAGACCAGAGTTACGCAAAACCTCCCGGCTGATTGTCGACTTATGTCGACCCAGTATCTGGGCAATTGCTTGAAGGTTCTGTCCTGCTTTCATAAGGGCGGAAATCTGATAACGTTCAGCTTGGCTGAGATGTTTATAGGTCATGGCAATCTTCGACTGGCC
>CAIPID010000275.1 GCA_903865015.1 uncultured beta proteobacterium
ACAAAAACTCTGATAGATATGTCTTTGCCATTTTTATCAAGATCATATGCTACGACCTCCCCTACATTCAAACGCCGATAATAGACTTGTGTACCGATATCATGCGACCCCAGGGAAGGCGCTTTCAAAATAAACTCGCGCCCAGGCGTATTGCCCGTCAAAATAGGTGGTACTTCGAGCGCAACAAAAGAATCTTTCTTATCATCTGCTTGTCCTAACTCTGCAGATATAAATGGTCCACTAAGCAAGGTGCTTAGACCTGAAACGCCACTCGTTGTTATTCGCGGCCGAACAATCCAAAACCGGGTATCTACTTTTGTAAAAGCCTCGGCGCCTTTATTTAGCTGAACATTAGCGATCACTTGCTGTTGATCATCTGAAAGAACAACCGTTTTAACAGTGCCGATGTTGACACCTTTATATTGAACAATCGTTTTTCCAGCCTCAAGTCCGTCTCCCAGCTTAAAGGAAATGTTGATCGTTGGCCCCCGATCAACCACCGCCTTGTAAGCCAACCCTAAGCTCACCACAATAGCCAAAATAGGAATAAACCAAATAAACTGGGGCAACCATCCTTGTCTGACATGCGAAGCGGCAGAAGGTAGCCCGTGGTCTTTTAATCCATTTGAAATTTCAGACATGCAATTCCTTGGCTAATTTTTCATCATTCATTAGGGGATCCACGGCCTCCCAAATCAGCCTTGGATCAAAACTCTTTGCAGCGAAAATAGTCAGTATCACAACCGAACCAAAGGCGATCGCCCCAACACCGGCACGGATAGACATCAAATGGCCAAACTGCACCAGAGCGGTCAGCATAGTTGCGACATAAACATCGATCATGGACCAGCGCCCTATCGCCTCCAGAATACGGTAAAGCTGTGCACGAAATTGAGGCTTCCAGGTAGAGCGGCGCTGAACAGAAATCAACAGGAAAGTTAAGGAAAGAAGCTTGGCAAAAGGAATCACAATGCTGGCACAGAACAGGATAATGGCCAGCACAGGTGAGTTTGATTCCCATAAAAACTTGACGCCACCAAAAATCGTATCCTTTTCCGTACCAAACAAAGATCCTGTTGCCATGACTGGCATTAAGTTTGCTGGAATAATCAGAACATAAGCCGCAATCACTAAGGCCCAGGTACGGCTAATGCTATTTGGCTTGCGAAAATGCAAATGGCCCCCACACCTGACGCAACGCAGTTTCTGCTCATCAGATAATGACTTCTGAGCCAGACCACAGGCATTACAGCCAAGTATTTGTTGGGACGCGGCTGTAATCATCGCGCCACCTTATTCTCTTGTAAGGTAGCGATATGCTTCCAAAAATAATGCGGATCAAAATTGACGACTGCCAGAG
Organism: uncultured beta proteobacterium; assembly: GCA_903865015.1. GTDB lineage: Bacteria > Pseudomonadota > Gammaproteobacteria > Burkholderiales > Burkholderiaceae_B > Zwartia. The sequence goes on from CAIPID010000275.1 coordinate 1,361, forward strand.
TCAATGAAAGCATCAACAGAACAAAAGCGCCTAAAGCGATATCCGGAGATACTGAGGCAAAGGCATTGAGCTTGGTAATCGTGACTAATAACCCCATCATGAAAACCTCAACCATCGCCCAGGGCTTAACAAAATGCATCAGCCTTAACGCTATTGATAAACCAGGTGGAGTGCGTCCGAGACTGACAGGCAGCAATAAAAAAATTAAAGCCATAATTTCCAGAAAAGGCATCAAAAAAGTAGTCACAAACACGAGCATTGCGATGCTGGGTAAGCCATCGCGAATCAATCTATAGGCAGCTTCTATCAAGGTCGTTGAATTTGTCAGTCCATTAGAACTAATGGTCACGATCGGGAAAGCATTCGCGATCAGGAACAAAACTGCGGATGTCAGGGCAAAGACTAGGCTGCGTCTTAAACCGTCAGGTTGAGAACGGTACAAAACATTGCCACAACGCCCACATGAGGCTTTACCACCTCGTTCAAGCAAAGTTACTTGCAATAGCAGATCACACTGATTGCAAACGATCAGTGAATGAATCGTTTCAGATACAGGGATGGAGTGGGCGCCAGGACTAGGCATCGTTATATATATAGAAAAATAAGTCAACCTAGCGTATCAAGATAGCGGGTGATGGTGGAACACTGCATATTGGGGTGAGCAGCGCGGACACAACAGCCTGTTTGATTTTTTTCATTGCATCGCCAAATATATAGAAGCTAGCCTCATTGATTGCTGTGAATTTAACATCTGATGAAATTACGCAGGCTAAAAAATGTGAAATATTATCGTTATTTTTTCAGTCGATAGCCAGTTTTGAAAATCCACATTACTGTTGCAATCGCAATTAAAAGAAAGGATAGCGTCATGGCCAGGCTCAACCAGATATTGACGTCTTCAATACTATAGAAACTCCAGCGAAATCCACTGATTAAATACACAACCGGATTGAGCAGTGCGACCTTTTGCCAAAATTCAGGCAATACCGATATTGAGTAGAAACTCCCGCCCAAGAACGTCAAAGGCGTGATGATCAACAGAGGTACGACTTGAAGTTTCTCAAAACCATCTGCCCAAACCCCAATAATGAAACCTATCAAACTAAAGGTCACCGAGGTTAACAACAGATAGGTCAACATCCAGATGGGATGGTCTATCTGGAGTGGAACAAAAAATGTTGCTGTAACAAGAATAATCGATCCAAGAATAATCGACTTTGTTGCGGCTGCACCAACATAGCTGATGATGATTTCTAGCGGTGATAGCGGTGCAGACAGTAACTCGTAGATCGTGCCACTAAATTTGGGGAAATAAATCCCGAATGAAGCATTAGAGATGCTTTGAGTGAGCAGCGAAAGCATGATCAGACCAGGCACAATAAAGGCGCCATAACTCACCCCCTCCATCTCGGTAATACGCGAGCCGATGGCTGAGCCAAAAACGATGAAATAGAGCGATGTTGACAGCACTGGCGCAATGACGCTTTGCATGAGGGTGCGTCTTGTTCTAGCCATTTCAAATGCAAAGATAGCCCGAATACCATAGTAATTAAGCTTCATAGGTATCGACCCCTTCAGTGACTAAATTTACAAAAATATCCTCTAAAGAACTTTGTTTAGTGTGAAGATCCTTAAATGCCACACCATGCTGAGATAGCTGTTGCAGGAGCTCTGCAATACCAATTTGACTATTATTCAAATCAAAGGTGTACTTCAGCTCAAGCTTATCAGCAGAGAGAATCAGGCCGGGGATGTCGAGATCAGGGGGGATAGTCGCTAAAGGTTTTTGCAGTTGAAGTGTTAACTCCTTTTTGCCAAGCTTTTTCATCAGACTATTTTTTTCTTCAACAACAATGAGCTCCCCCTGCCTGATAATGCCCACTCTATCTGCCATTTCTTCGGCTTCTTCGATGTAATGCGTAGTGAGAATAACCGTCGTGCCTTGATTTTTTAGTTCTCTGACCAGGTCCCACATATCCTTTCTGAGGCTGACATCTACCCCCGCAGTGGGCTCATCGAGAAATAAGATCTGGGGTTCGTGAGAGAGCGCTTTAGCAATCATCACTCTGCGTTTCATGCCACCAGACAGTGTCATGATTCTGTTGTTGCGTTTATCCCAAAGCGACAGCTCTTTCAGAATTTTTTCAATCAACTCTGGATTGGGTGGTTTTCCATACAGACCCCTGCTGAAACTCACGGTATTCCAGACAGTTTCAAAAGAGTCGGTCGATAACTCCTGAGGAACCAAGCCGATCAAACTGCGAGCTTCGCGATAGTCATCAATAATATTTTTACCATCAACAAGCACTTTCCCTGAGCTTGGA
>CAIPID010000276.1 GCA_903865015.1 uncultured beta proteobacterium
CGTCATCAAGTCATCATCAATCATGAAGAAAACAGGGTTGAGCTTTATCTGGAGGCCCTTGAGGACTTGACTGTTTCGTGGCCCGGACATTCAAGGAAATTTATAAAGGGTGAGCGTATTCACACTGAAAATTCGCATAAATACACAATAGAATCTATCAAAACTTTATTGAAAAATGCGGGTTTTGAAACGAGCCAAATCTGGACAGATCCGAAAAACTATTTCGCAGTCATCTATGCTCACTAACACCACCTATCAAACACTTTCGGCAGATGAGTTATTAGAACAATTTCATAGCTCCAGAAAGTACTCGAGAGCACTCGTTGAGAATCTGAGTCCTGAGGACTGTCAAGCGCAGTCCATGGAGGACGCTAGTCCTGCCAAATGGCATTTGGCGCATGTCACCTGGTTTTATGAGGTCATGATCCTGAAGCCTTTCGAGGAAAACTTCGCCTACTGGAACCCCCAGTTTGCTATTTTATTTAACAGCTATTACAACGGAATCGGGGATAAACATCCGCGTAGCAAACGTGGATTATTAACCCGTCCCACGCTCGCGGAAGTGCTCGAATGGCGCAAAAATATCGAAGCTAGAATATCCGCACTTTTAAAAGTTAAATTCTCTACAGAACTGCAATGGCTCATACAGCTAGGTATCAATCACGAGCAACAACATCAAGAATTACTCTTGACCGATATTCATCATCTTTTCTCTAACAACTCACTTTTCCCAGCCTACTCGGATCACCCTGTCCAGACCGCCATACCTGAGCAACCCTTTCAATGGGTCCGGGGTGTGAGTGGTTTAATAGATGCGGGTTACGCAGGCAATGGCTTTCATTTTGATAATGAGGGACCAAAACACACGGCACTCAATCAGATACATTCGATCGGCAACCGACTCGTTACTAACGCAGAGTGGCTTGCTTTCATAGAAGATGGCGGATACCAAAATTTCAAATGGTGGCTAGACGCAGGCTGGGCATGGCTGCAAACAGAAAAAATTTCTGCACCCCTGTATTGGAACAAAGAAAGTCAACAGCCGTTTTCCCGCTTTTCACTTAGTGGCAATGCACCTCTGGACATGCACGCACCAGTCTCTAACATCAGTTATTTTGAAGCGGATGCCTTTGCGCGCTGGGCAAGTCAACACATCACTAGACTTGCTGGAGCTCGGCTGCCAACTGAATTTGAATGGGAAGCCTTTGCCAAATCAAATTCCAAATACGGCACGGATCTCTTTGGCAAAGTCTGGCAATGGACGAGTAGCAACTACACGCCTTTCCCAGGCTATCAGCCTTGGGGCGGTATTGCAGGTGAGTACAACGGTAAGTTTATGGTTAATCAGATGATTCTTAGAGGCAGCTCTGCCTACACCCCCGCGGGGCACTCCAGGTCAACTTATCGCAATTTTTTTCCAACTCATGCACGATGGCAAATGACGGGACTAAGGCTCGCTAAAGATGGTGTTTGATTTTGATACAGTTCACCATCAGGTAGATACGGATTCCATTCGCTGGGATCGTTTTGATCGTAACAAAGTGCTGCCGTTAAGTGTCGCGGATATGGACTTTAAATCTCCGCCTTGCGTCATAGAGGCCCTGCGTCATCGCGTGCAACAGGGCATTTACGGTTACACCCATAGCCCCAATCAAATGCATGCAATGATTGCGGCCTATCTACTCGAACAATACGCATGGCAAGTAGATCCAGACTGGATTGTGATTCTACCCAGCGTGACCTCTGGTCTCTATACCGCTGTCGAGCAGCTCACGTGCCACAATGAAAACGTTCTGATCCCTAAACCTGCATACCATCACCTACGACTTGCGTGCATACGTGCAAATAGGCAATTTCAAGAAATATCTCTCGAACTAAAAGACAGGCGTTGGGTTTTACCAAGTCATCAATTATCGACGTTTGTTAACAACAAAACGAGATTAGCCTTATTGA
>CAIPID010000277.1 GCA_903865015.1 uncultured beta proteobacterium
ACATCAATGCTGATGCCGTGCAGAACTTTAACTTTGCCATATCCGGCTTCGAGATTTTTGATCGATAACATGTTTTTCCTGATCTTCTCTGAAAGTTAAGCGGCAGAGCCGCCCAGATAGGCTTCGATGACCTTCTCGTCAGCCTGAACCTCTGCGGGTTTGCCTTCAGCAATTTTCTGACCAAAGTCGAGCACAGACACTTTGTCACATGCGGCCATCACAACATCCATGTGGTGTTCGATCAGGATGATAGTGATGCCATGTTCGCGGATCTTTTGAATGATGACCAGTAGATCTTTTATGTCTGGTGCAGTCAGTCCGGCAGCCGGCTCATCAAGCAGCAGCAAGTTAGGATCGAGTGCCAGTGCGCGGGCGATTTCTAACACACGCTGTTTACCGTAGGGTAGGTTACGCGCCTCTTCGTTGGCGAGTGACTCCAGACCTACAAACTGCAGCAGACCCATGGCACGCGCACGCGCCTCGGATTCTTCCTTGGTATAGCGCGGTAAGTGCAGGGCCACGTCAAGCAAATTGGAGTCAAAGGTGTGATGCAAGCCAACCAGGATATTTTCCAGTGCCGTCATTTCACCGAACAGCTGGACGTTCTGGAATGTCCGTGCAATGCCAGAGAGTGCGATCTCAGAGGACGTTTTACCCACGACACTATTGCTGGCATAGACCACGTCGCCGGCAGTTGGTACGTAAATACCAGTCAGGACGTTCATCATGGTGCTCTTGCCTGAGCCGTTCGGACCGATCAGACCATGAATGGTGCCACGCTCGATTGTCAGGTCAACCTGGTTAAGCGCTTTTAAGCCACCGAACTGCATCAAAACCGATTTCACACTCAACAACGTGCCACCTTTGGCTGTATCGGCTGCTGCGCTGATGACATCTTTACCAGTCGGTTTGATCTCCAGCAATGCTTCAGCATCGCGTGCGGCTTGTGCGGATTTACCTGTTAGTGAGGCATAGTAATTACGGACAAATCCAACGATTCCGTCTTGCAGGTAATACACGACTAACAAGATCATGAAACCGAAAATCGTCAGGCGCCAGTCAGTGATGTTTTCTAGCCAAAACGAAAAGGCGGCCAATCCAACAATGCCAGCAAGTGGAATTGACACCTTGCGAATCGTTGTGAGTTTTTTGCTTAATGAAATCGCAGCCAGTACGATAAATAACACCGCAAGCGAAACCGCTACGATACGGAACAATTGAATATCGTCCAGTAACTTAGGCAGCATGACGATAATGAAAGAGCCAAGAACGGCACCGATTCGTGATTTGCGACCACCCATGATGACAGCAAGCAAGAAAAGAACGCTCAGTTCGATCACATAGGTATTAGGGGAAATGTATTGTTCTGAATACGCATACATGCAACCCGCCAGACCAGCAAAACCAGCACTGATAATGAAGGCATACACTTTATAGCGATAAACCGATACGCCCATGCAATCACACGCGACAGGACTGTCGCGTAAAGCCTCAAAAGCACGTCCCAGATGGGATTTAAGAATGCGATGCACGATCAGCAAACTCAGCAGCATGAGCACACAAACAATCCAGTAGTACTCGTCCTCGGTTGTGACGTGACCAAAAAAAGCTGGCTTTGGGATTTTGATGCCAACCGGGCCTTCAGTCAGAAAGCTCATCTCGTTGATGAGAATTTGAATGATGGTTCCAAAGGCGAGGGTGACCATGGCAAGATAGGGGCCGATCACTTTGAGTGCAGGTAGCGCAAGCAAACCACCAAACAGTGCGGTGATGGTAATTGCAGCAGGTACGGTGACCCAGAAAGGCATGCCAAGCTTCATGAACAGCACACCGGCCACATACGAGCCGATGCCGAATAAGCCAGCGTGACCGAGTGAAACCTGTCCCGTATAACCTACAACGATATCCAGACCAAACAGCAACACTGCATAAATCAGGATTGTTTCGACCAGATGGATGTAATAGGGATTGCTGACAACCAGGGGGAAGCCAAACAGCGCGACAATTGCCGCGACGAGTAAGAGGTATTTAATTTTCATGTGATCAGACCTTCTTGATCGCGGTTTTGCCAAACAGTCCGGACGGCTTGATGGCCAGGACGAGCAGTAACAGAATCAGGCCGGGTACATCTTTGTATCCCGTCGAAATGTAAAAGCCGGTGGTTGTTTCAGCAATACCTAAAATCAATCCGCCAACAACAATCCCCATCCCGCTTGATAAGCCACCAATAATTGCTACAGCAAAGGCTTTGAGGCCTAGCGCTGCACCCATCGTCGCACCGGTCAGCGTGAGCGGTGCAATCAAGACTCCAGCAAAGGCGGCCGTGAGCGAAGACAAAGCGTAGGAGAATGTAATCACCAGACCGGTATTAATACCCATTAGTCCTGCCGCATCACGATCGTTTGATGTCGCGACAACAGCTTTACCGTAAATGCTTTTGCGGTTAAATAACTCAACCAGCAGCATCATGGCAAGCGCGCCGCAGACAACCACAATTTCCATCGGTAGCACATTGGCACCAAGGAATTTGATTGGGTCATCATCAATAGGTGAGGGGAATTTCATATCGTCGCGGCCCCAGAGGTTTTCAGCGACGTTTTTAAAAATGATACCAAGTGCGATCGTGGACATAATCCAACCGAATTCGGACTTGATTTTGATTGCAGGACGCACGCCAATTAATTCGACTATGCCGCCTTGCAGTGCTCCAAATACAAGCACAAATGGAATCATGAGCCAATAGTTCAGACCGAGCGTCTCAACTAGGGTCAGGCCTACCATGGCGCCAAGCATCAATGCCTCACCCTGACCGAAGTTCAGTGTGCCAGAAGTAGCAAATGTGAGCTGGTAGCCAAACGCGATAACCGCGTAAATCATCCCGAGTGAGATGCCGCTATAGATAAGTTGGAGCAGGATTTCCATTGGAAAGTCCTCGAGAATAAGGTCAGACAAAAAACGATGAAAACAACATATTCACAAACTTTGACATTAAAAACGCCGCGCTAATACAGCGCGGCGTTTTTGTCGGGCGATGCGCTGCCCGTCAATTATTTACTGCGTCTTCTTTACACGGACCTGACCGGCAGATTTTGCATCGTCAGGGTTTGCGTAACCAACTTTTGCGTCCTTGACTTCACCCATGACTGGAATGTTTGAAGTAATGGCTTCGTGGTCGGTCTTGCTGAAAGGCTTGTCGTAAACAGTCACAATGCCGTCAACTTTTGCATTCAGGTTTTCGAGCGCTTCACGCACTTTTGGACCATCAGTTGTACCGGCTTGTTTCATTGCTGCAGCCAGCAGGAAAATAGAGTCGTAACCTTGCGCAGCTGAAACAGGTGAATCAATTCGATCTTTTTTAGGCTTGAACTCTTTCAGGTAAGCAGCGATAAACTCTTTACGCTTTGGTGTGCTGCCGTCTTGGATGAACGTCTGTGGCATGGTAGCGCCATTACCGTTCTTGCCCGCGGTGTCGATAAAGTTGGCCATCGACAATGTCCAGCTGCCAATCATTGGTTTTTTCCAACCAAGTTTGGCCATACCGTTAGCGATCTGCGCGAGCTCAGGGCCAATTGCATAGGTCAGAATGACTTCTGCACCAGCTTCTTTGGCTTTGAGCAATTGTGGAGTCATGTCCACGTCTTTGATGTTGAATTTTTCATCAGCGACAGGCGTAATACCTTTAGCAGCCAAAGCAGCTGTCAAATCTTTACGGCCCAGATCGCCATAGGCGGTAGAGTCGGCAAGAATAGCTACCTTTTTGAAACCACGACGTGTCACGGCTTCTTCAACAATCATAGGCGCCTGAATATTGTCGGCTGCAGCATTACGAAAGACGTAGTTTTCAGGTTCTTTTTCAAACTGATGCGTGACCAGGCTACCGGTTGCAACGTTGTTCATGACAGGAATTTTTGCTTCCTGGAAAAAACGCTGCGATGCGAGAGCAACACCGGTGTTGATGTAGCCAACGGCTGCATCG
>CAIPID010000278.1 GCA_903865015.1 uncultured beta proteobacterium
CCCTCCTAAGCGTTGCATAGTGGCCGACGATACGATGACGGCCGACACCGCCTACCGACATGCCAGCGAGGGAGTGGGACTCATCTGGACAGGAGACTTTCAGAATGCGCGCCAACTGTTGAACGCGTTGGGACGTCGCACGGCTAAACGCCGCGTTAAATATGCCGACATGCCCTATCCGGATCGATTTCATCAAGTGCGTCTGGCGCGTGCACAACGCGCCCGCACACTCGGCATGCTTTTACTACCCGTCGGACCAGAACACGTCCTAAAACATCGACGTGCCCCCGACGTCGCCGAAGCTTGCCTGGCTGCCTACGGTCAGAATAAATCAGGTTATATCGTGCCGATGAGCGAATTGCTCGGCGTCATCAGCGCCTACGAATGGCGTAAAAAGGGCGTGCATATTCCAGCCCTGCACGCTAGTGTGCATGCGCACTATGGCGTTTTTGCGCCTGTTCGTGCCGAGTATCTCGACCTGATCGTGCGTGCAAAAATTGGGCGGATCGCACTGGCATTCGATATCGGAACCGGCACAGGTGTCATCGCCGCGTTATTAGCCGAGCGTGGTGTCGAACACATCATCGCCACAGACTCGAATCCCAAGGCCATTGAATGTGCCCGTGAAAACATTCGCGCCCTCAAGCTCGAAAACCAGATCAAACTACGCGAAGCCGACCTTTTCCCTGACGGCCGGGCCGACCTGATTGTCTGCAATCCGCCCTGGCTGCCTGGCCGCCCAGCCTCGAGCCTTGAACACGCCATCTACGATCAGGATCAGCGCATGCTAAAAGGCCTGCTCAATGGCGCGGGTGATCACCTCAGGGCAGACGGAGAGGTCTGGTTAATCCTTTCGGATCTGGCGGAGCACCTGCAATTACGCAATCGTGCTGACTTGTTGGCGCTATTCGATGATGCGGGTCTGGACGTTATAGAGCGTCTGGATACACGCCCAGTCCACCCGAAGTCCAAAGATGAAGAGGACCCTCTGGCTGATGCGAGAAAGCTGGAAGTCACCTCTTTATGGCGCTTAAAAGTGCAAGCCCAACACTAGCACCTGCAAGCGGACCCCCACCCTGCGCCATCACGCGGCAGGTGGACGCCGCGCGGATTTGGGTCTGAACGCTTTTACGACCTCATCGCGCGTCTCGATGTAAGGCCCACCGATCAGATCGATACAGTATGGAACGGCAGCAAAAATTCCTGACACCAGCGTTTTGCCCTCTTCATTTTTAAGGCCTTCGAGTGTCTCGCTGATGGCTTTGGGCTGACCGGGTAAGTTAATGATCAACGCAGCGTGGTCAGAGGTTTCGCGCAAAACAGCGACCTGGCGCGACAAAATAGCTGTAGGAACGAATTGCAGGCTGATCTGACGCATCTGCTCACCAAAGCCCGGCATCTCACGCGTGGCGACGGCCTGCGTCGCCTCAGGCGTCACATCTCGGCGTGCGGGGCCTGTACCGCCTGTTGTCAGCACCAGATGACAGCGTTCGACATCAACCAGCTCAATCAGTGCGGCTGAAATCGTAGCCGCCTCATCCCGCACTAGGCGGGACACTATCTGCAGCGGATTCGTGAGCGCGCCTTCTAACCATGTCTTTAAGGCGGGGATACCTTGGTCAGCATAGACGCCCTGAGAAGCACGATCGGATACGGAAACGAGCCCAACTCGCAAGGTTTCAGGTGAACCGACAGCAGAATTTGTCATGATTTATTCAAAAAATGATTAAAAATAAGGATAAAAATCTTCGACACAGGCATTAATGTAATACAAGTAAACTACGCACAAATTCACTTCCTTGCGGCGCCAAATATGTTTGATCTCTTCTCAGGATTGACCCCTCTTGTCACCATCAGCCTGCTTCTCGCTTTGGCGTTCGTCCTGGCATTCGAGTTCATCAATGGTTTTCACGATACCGCAAATGCAGTGGCAACCATTATTTACACAAAGGCCATGCCTCCCCACCTTGCCGTGATGGCATCAGGGTTTTTTAATTTCCTTGGCGTGTTGTTAGGGGGTGTCGGAGTCGCCTACGCGATCGTTCACCTGCTGCCGGTTGAGCTACTGATTGATGTCGATACCAACCGCGGATTGATTATGGTTTTCTCCATGCTCACAGCCGCTATCGCCTGGAATCTTGGTACCTGGTATTTTGGCATTCCTGCTTCGAGTTCACACACCCTGATCGGTTCGATACTCGGCGTGGGGTTAGCAAACGCCTGGATGACTGGCGCCCCGCTTCAGGACGGTGTGAACTGGCGCAAAGCACTTGAAATCGGCATGTCGCTAGTGTTCTCTCCGATTGCGGGTTTTATTCTGGCTGGTTTGATGCTGATTCTGCTTAAGTACTGGCAGCCCCTTTCAAAAATGCACGTCACACCCGAGCAGCGCCGCGAGTTGGTTGAAAAAAAACGTCCTCCGTTCTGGAACCGCGTTGTGCTGATCGCTTCAGGCATGGGAATGAGTTTCGTACACGGTTCCAACGACGGTCAGAAAGGTATTGGTCTGATCATGCTGGTCTTGATCGGAATCGTACCTGCCAAATTCGTCCTGGATTTTGATGCAACGCCTTACCAGATTAAGCGCACCTATGATGCCGCACTGCATCTGAGCGATTTTTACCAGAGTAACAGCCACACACTAGGTGAATTTTTGATGCTTGATAAAGCGGATCGTCAGAATGATCTGCCAAAGGTTTACAGCTGCGACCCCGCAACGACCATGGCAACGATCACTGCGTTGCGCACCTCTCTCGCAGGTGTGCGTGACGTACAGGAGATGAGCCCGCAAGCCCGTATCGAAGCACGTCGCTACTTGCTCTGTCTGGATGACACCGCACGCAAAGTTGCTGCGTTGCCTGGTCTGCCTGCACGCGAAAAGTCAGACCTGTCCAAGCTGCGTAAAGATCTGGTGGCCACGACCGAATATTCACCGTTCTGGGTCATCCTGGCCGTCGCACTCGCACTCGGCATGGGTACCATGGTTGGGTGGAAACGTGTCGTAAAAACGGTAGGCGAAAAAATCGGCAAGGCGGGTATGACTTACGCACAAGGCATGTGCGCGCAGGTCACCGCGGTCATCATGATTGGTCTTGCAAACATTTATAGCTTGCCCGTATCAACCACACATGTATTGTCTTCTGGGGTTGCCGGCACTATGGTTGCGAACCGCAGCGGCCTGCATCAAAGCACAGTAAAAACGATCATGACGGCCTGGGTGCTGACCCTGCCCGCCTCGATGCTGCTCTCGGCAGGCTTATTCTGGGCGGCTTCACAATTTATAAAATAACGTTTTGTGGGACTGAATACTGATTTCAAAAGCCCTCACCGGCTTTTGCTCCAGTAACTGTACAACTCTCGACATGCCGTATCCAGCAAAAACCCAAGCAGGCCAATCAACACCACAGTTGCCATCAGCTCATGATAAGCCAGACGATCGCGTGTATCGAGAATGAAATAACCCAACCCCGCTGATACACCCAACATCTCGCAGGGCACAAGCACAATCCAGACGATGCCGATTGCCAGACGCGTACCCGTCAGAATATGACCGAGTATGCCTGGAATAATCACGCCCTTGAGCGTCTCCCAGCGCGTGGCAGATAAAGACTGGGCTAGCTGCATCCAGCGCCCATCAAGCTGCTTTACCCCGGCAAGGGTATTGAGCATGATCGGCCACATCGCCGCAAATGCCAGCAAGAAATAAACAGGCTTGTCACCCACACCAAACGCCATGACTGCAATTGGCATCCATGAGAGTGGAGAGATCATGCGCAAGAACTGAAAGGCTGGCGATAGCGTGGCATTCATCATGGAGGATGCGCCGAGCAACAAACCCAACGGCACACCGACCAGCAAAGCAAAGCCCAAGCCCACGGCGACACGTTGCAAACTGGCTCCGATGTGTATCCAGATCTCACGCCCTTGCAACAGCTCAAAAAGGGTCGATAAGGAAGGGCCGGGCGCAAACCGCTGCCCCATGCCGCCATCAGGAGAAAAAGGCACGGTCATCAGCCACCACGCCCCCAACAACAACAGCATACCTGCCACGCCCAGCACTGCACGACCCAGGGCATTACGCGTCAACACATTCATACTCATGCCAACTCGATGACTTCCTTGCGAACATACTCGGGGGGCTGACCAAATTTACCCAGTCCGCCCACTGCTTCGATCGCACGTTTAACAAAACGGTCATCGACCAATTGCGCGGCTGCAGTCTTACCGTCCAGATTTGCGAGAAATCCACGATCCGCTTCGATCAGCGTATCTTTCAAACGAGCAACGAGCTCTTCGGTATAGCTTGGATAAGGATACGGCTGAAAATCAATACGTTTTTCCTGCCAGGCGGGATGGCGAATCGCGCGCGAAGCCAGATAGGTCTGCGTATCAGATGCTGGGGGTGCGAGCACCTTAGTCAGTGCAGGCAAACCATGCGGGGTGTAATGATTCGCACCTTCTTTGGAAAGTAGCTGGGCTGTCTCCGCGCGATGATCGCGGATCCAGAGCTGTGCGCGTACGATCGCATCCACGACTTTTTGTGACCACTCGGGACGTTGTTCCAGATCACGCTCATGCATAAACACTGTGCAGCATGCGTGATTTTTCCAGACGTCGCCCGTAAAGCGCAGGACCTTGCCAATTCCCATGGTCTCAGCCACGGCATTAAAGGGCTCGGCAACGATATAGCCCGCAATTGTTTTTGCGGCTAATGCAGGCGGCATATCAGCAGGTGCCATCACAACCAGATTGACTTCATCGGCAGCAGGCTTGCCCTGCTTGCTCGATACAGGCTTTAAGCCCGCGTCGCGCAACATGGCTTGTAAAACAACGTTATGGATCGAATACCAGAAAGGTATCGCAACGGTCTTGCCGCCGAGATCTTTCAGCTCATTAATTTCTGGCATTACCGTGACAGCGGAACCATCGACGTGATTCCAAGCAACGACTTTTGCGGGCACTTTGCTGCCAAAACGCGCCCACACAGTCATCGGCGACAGCAGATGCACAACGTTGACCTGGCCGGAAATAAACGCCTCGATCAGCTGTGCCCAGCTACGCAACATAACTGGTTTTTCAACTTCGACACCCGCGTCTTTAAAGTAACCATTATTGTGGGCGACCAGTAAAGGGGCAGCGTCCGTAATCGGTAAATAACCGATTTTTACGGGTGCATTGGCATTGCCCTGCGCTTGCGCATTGAACGCCGACAACAAAGGCGCAGCGCCTGCAACAGTCAGCAGGCTCGACAGTTTGAGCATCTCGCGGCGGGAAATATGTTCAAGACACATGTGCTAATTCCTTTGATTCAATTTTATTTTGTGCATTAGATTTATCTATCTGCGGATGCAGTGCGCGATGCAAGGTACGCAGAATCTCAATGCGCAACTGACCCAGTTCTTCGACCAGGTCATCGCGTGGTTGTGTATAGGCGATTTTCCATTCACCGATGACGTGTGCGGGTGCGCCACCCAGCAATACAACGCGATCGGCGACTTGAAGCGCCTCATCGATATCATGTGTGATCAGTACCGCCGCCGTACCAAGATCCTCGCGAAGCTTGAGTAACAAACGCTGCATGGCTGCGCGGGTGACTTCGTCC
>CAIPID010000279.1 GCA_903865015.1 uncultured beta proteobacterium
CCAAAGTAAGTGCATGGTGTCCCCAGCTTTGGAGGTACGGGATCAATTGTTCAATCATCTGGAATCCGTTTTCTTATTTGTATGACTCGTATCGAGTCTTCATTTTTTCGACAGCCATTAGCACGCTGGTTCTGAGAGTCGGGGGCGAGATAACCTCTACTTCTGAACCGTATTTCAAAATGTCCCCAAGTATTTCTCTCTCGTCGGAGTATGGAATTTCCATCACAACGGAGCCATCACTATTGATTGCTTTGCGTTGATCTGGGTGCCATTCCTCGAACTGAACCCACCTCGATCTCTCTGGAGAGAATTTAAGTTTCGCCCAATCTTTTACCTTACCACCGAATATTCCGTATCCATCTTGCATGTTCTCGCGAACCATTTCAGGATCGAATTCCTTCGCCTCGACTTCAAGTAGTTTGCACTCAACAATCGCATCCACTGCAAAACTTCTTAGACCTTTACGCAGATGGCACCAGGCGTCTACGTACCAGTTATCTCGGTAATGAATGAGTTGCTGTGGAGAGATGACGCGCTCTAGCGTTTCACCACTTTGGCGATTGAAATGTGTAATCTTTAGTTGAAGCCGTTCGAGAGTGGCTTTAGCCACAATTTCGAAGCATTTAAGTTGGAGTCGACGTTTACCAGCATGGACCAATCTCACGCGTTGTGCCAAGGTTTGCGAGCTCAACCCTTGGCTGGTAAGCATCTCGTCCAGTCGCTTTTGTAGAGGCTTGAGTTTTGGTCCCAAAATGCCCGGCTCGAGCTGTCCGATCATATTTTGAATCGTCAGTAGAGCAAGGATCTCCTCTTGACTGAACCAAAGGCCAGGTAGTTCCTCGCGGGAGTCGGCGACCTCCAGTTTGTAGCCCCCAAGATCTCGATCGAAAACGATTGGGATGTTAAGGCGATCACGAAGCTTGGCCAAGTCGCGCTTGAACGTAGCCAATGAGATTTCAAGTTTCGATAGGATTTCATGGCGTGGAACGGCCCGTCGCCCTGTTAGCAGGGTTCTGTAGCTGTAGAGCCTGTCAATTTCACTCATATGCGTCCAATTTTGACAATTATTGGCCAGGTTCAGCCAGGTTAGTAAGTGCAAGCGCTAAATGTTCGCGACGACTCAATTTTTTGGGCTTAAACCAAATTCCATAGTCATAAAGTATGAAATTTGTCTCGGAGGCTGTTCTGATGACTTCCGATTGCTTGCCCTTGAGGTTTAAATGAGAGTTACCGACTTCAGCGGTAACTGCGCCAAATTGGGTCAAGAGCATGGCCAAGATGTAGCTAAGGGCTAGGATCATGATTCCTCCCAATTACCCACTGGTGTCATCTCAATCTTGTCTTTGGGGCAAAGAGGTGGGCCATAGGCCAGGAACTTCCGATACATGGGGACTTGGAAGCCACATTCCGGACATTTAGCGCGAGCCCTGGCACGGGAAACAGCCTTGTGATGCGTGACTTTGAGCTTTCCATGAGGGTAGACACCAAGCTTTTGAGAAAGCTGCTTGAGAATTTCCTTGAGCTCAGGTCCTGCTTCAGCGCTACGCATCGGCCCCTGCATGCCGAGGCTCAAGGCAATCTTCTTGAATTCCTTGCCATGCTTATGTTGGCAATCATCAACTGCATGTACTAGCTCATGTACAAGCGTGTCGAGGACTTCGACGGGCTCGTGCAAGGCTGGAGAGATGAATATTTGATTCTGGTCATTGGTACTACTTCGCTTTGACCAGCATTGGCCAACATGGTGGCTACGTGTGCCCGTACTAGCAAATCCACAAGAAACCATTACGTCAGTAGGAATGAAGTGGTTCTTGTTCAAAAAAATGGGTCGAAGTAAGTCGACGGCTGCAAGCAGCCAAGATTCTCGGGTGGTGTACTTGGTCATACAGGCTCATATAGGAAATTAGTCAGGCTCAAAGTGTGGTGAGCTAGGGGCTAATCGCGTGAGCCTGCGAGGGAGGGTTTTTATACAGTAGCTGACTCAAAACAACCTTTGACAGGCTCATGTATTGAGCCCCGCGTATGAAACACTGAATTCATCAATCCAATAGGCAGAGGCAAAGATGACAGCTCAAATTTCAGAAAAATTGATCTACAAGGGAGAGGAACTGTCGTTGTGTGATGAACCACTGCACTACTACTTGCAAACGATAGAAAAAGACCTAAAGCTTGAGGCTCCATCAACAGCCCTCTGGCGAGGCTATGTAGGTACCTGGACGATTGAGGATGGGCGTTTGTATCTGGTGAAGCTCAAAGGGTTCAAAGAATCTACCTCAGGCACAACGGAAATCGAGCTTGGGGATCTCTTTCCTGACTATCCAGACGGCGTGTTTGCACATTGGTACACCGGAGAGTTGCGCTGCCCTATGGGTGGGCTACTCGAGTACATACACGGGGGGTACGCAAGTCGATATGAAATGGACTTGTTCTTAAAGATTGATAAAGGGATCTTGCTCTCCGATCGGATTGTGAACAACGGTCATGCAGAACCGAATGCGCCGCAAGGCTACGGGGTGGGTGCGATGACAACATTTGGGCGAAATTAAAAAATGATTCTTTTGATCATCGCCACACTCATCGCTGAACTTAAGGGAGGCAAGAAATGAGCTTTGACCCGTGGTTTTGGCTGGGCTTGTATTACCTAATCGGCGTCGCCCTAGTTCTAATTGGCCGTGTCCTTGTAAAGCTGTTTCACAAGGACAAGCGAAGTGACTTTGTGAAAAGTGCGTTAGCCGCACTTGAGGAAGACAAATCACCTCAAGAAAAAAGGCGAGCGTTTTTTAAAAGCATGGCTACCGGATCGTTGA
Organism: uncultured beta proteobacterium; assembly: GCA_903865015.1. Lineage (GTDB taxonomy): Bacteria > Pseudomonadota > Gammaproteobacteria > Burkholderiales > Burkholderiaceae_B > Zwartia. The sequence continues at coordinate 2,808 of CAIPID010000279.1, forward strand.
TCATAGTTGTGTGGCCAGTTGCATTTGCCGTACTTGTCAACGAGCTAAGGGGCAAGCCGACTACCGCATACACCAAATACGATGAACCAAAATTCACGAGTGAGAAGAATGACTTGATTGAGATCGTCAACCCTCATGAAGTTGAAGCAATAGCGAAAATTTTTGACCCTAAAAAAAGGGTTCCCCAATTGCCATTCGGGCATCTCAATCCTGGTTGGAAAGAGCTTAGAAAGATGATGCGACCAGGGGACGTCATGTGGAGCTTCAAGACCTCAGGCTATCAAGCAAATGATAAAGAAGGTAATAAAGGACCCAAATATGAGGCTCCACGAAATATTGTCCATGGCTACGTCATCGTTCGCAGCCGGAAGATAGTCGGCGAGTTTTTAACGCAATGGGATTGAAATGTTGAAGTATTTAATGATCTTTTTGTCTTGCACTTTTGCTGCAAGTGCGATGGCCGAATACGTGGCACCAGTGTCAACGGAAATGTCACTTGTAGAAATCCATGTGAACAAGGACTGGACTGTGCGTCAACGTATAGAGGTTATCAACAGGGTTGAAACAGAGCAAGGAATTGCTCAACTTGGTGAGCAAAAAATTACCTATAACAGCGCGCATGAACGTGTCCGAGTGATCAAGGCCTATACGATTCATCCCGATGGAACGAAAGACATGGTCACGAAGGATCGCATTCGTACACAGGATGATGATGACGACACATCGAATGGTGTCTACAGCGAATCTAAAGTCAAAGTAATTATTTTCCCTAACGTCAGAGTTGGGAGCAAAACCTACTATCTGGTTGAGTCGTTTGAGCACACGCCGGACTTTCCCAACAACTTCAGCTGGTCAGAATATTTCTCACCGCACAGAAAGTACGGACAAGCAGAGGTCAGGTTTTCACACGCGTCTGCACTAGACATCAAAGTCAACGGACGTGGCATGACAGGTGGACGTATCGATGATTCTGAATCTGCTAGAAAAGGCGTGACGCGCTATGTGTATAGGTATTCACAGGCGAGCGCAGATCCAACAGAGCCGAACATGGTCAGCTATATAGACTACGCCCCTCTTTTTTCCGCTAGTAGCTTCAAGAGCTACGCTGATGTGGCAAAGGCCTACCAAGATCGTGCTCGCCCAAAAGCGTCAACTACCCCAGAAATAGTCGCTCAGGCACGCAAAATCATTGGCGATGCAGCCACTGAGCAGGAAAAGGTCAAGCGGCTCTATGTTTGGGTTTCGAGAAACATTCGCTACCTTGGAGTTTTTGCGGGATCAGAGATCGGAAGAGCACACGTCTGAACTCCAGTCACTCCGCGAAATC
>CAIPID010000280.1 GCA_903865015.1 uncultured beta proteobacterium
AGTTGCTATTGACTCACTACCCGTTGAGCTGCCGCATCAGCTCAACACGTCCCTCTGCATCGGTCATGACAATTAATGTCTGCCCTGCTTCGAGCACATGATTTTCATCGGGATTAAATATACTTGCCCCGTCCGCCAGACGCACAGAGATCAGTTTGTAATGGTCATTACGCGCGCTGATCGCTCCAAGCGCGAGCGGGGTAAACGTATCGGGGATATTGATTTCTTCTATCCGGTAATTGCTCTGCGCACGCAACATTTCCTCGAGAAATGTCACCACATGCGGTCTGATCATCGCAGACGCAATCCGCATACCGCCGGTAAAGTCGGGGGAGACAATCGAGTCTGCCCCGGCCTTTTTTAATTTTTCAATGTTACGGACTTCATGTGCGCGTGCGACTACCCTGATGTCAGACCTGATTTGTTTGGCTGTGATGGTGATCATCAAATTCATAGAATCATCGCCGGTTACCGCAAAAATTCCTGCGGCGCTAAAAATGCCAGCCTGGATCAAAATATCATCATCGCTTGCATCGCCATGCACACTTAATAATGTCGGATTCTTTGCGTGAAAGTCGTGCAACGCACCAGGTAATTCATCAATCGCAACATAAGCGCGTTGCGTTGTTTGTAATTCATGCGCGACATTACCCCCGACTCGTCCTAGGCCGCAGAGGATGTAATGACCTTTGAGCTTGGCAATGGCCTTGTTCATACGTTTCCTTTTTAGTGTGCCGTTTAAATCGGACTCGAGAAATAAAACAGTGACAATGGAAAACATCATCGACAGCGTCCCTGCACCCAGCACACCAAGAACAATGGTCAACATTCTGGCGGGATGGTTATGAGACATATCAAAGACTTCACCGAATCCAATCGTTGAAACCGTGATGAATGTCATGTAAAAACTGTCGAACCAAGCGTGCTCGCCGTGAGTCAGTATTTGATACCCAACGGTACCCAGGATATGCACGCCAATCAGGCCCGCGAGAACCAGATAGAGCAAACTTTTCAGGTGACTGTTATCACCAGTGCGCACTTGCATCATATTTTGCAGAGTAAATTGACTGAATTCATGTTCTTTATGAGTAGTAATGTTTGATTATTTAAAATTAATCTTAGCTTAATGTAAAACAATGCTGCAAGTGCAGGCTCCGTATTTATGAAATCGCGGTCAGTCCTGACAGAGACCTTTTTCCGGAGGTTCAATAATGCCCCACTCAATGATCAGCATGGGGCCTGTCTGACGTCTCGACCATGGAATTTCAAACATACCTTTATGGGTTGCGGACTGCATCATTTGAACAATCTCTGGAGGTGGAGGTCTGCTGTTCGACACTCTGCGATCTACGAGCAGCAGGACTGCGCAATCCCTGATCATTTTTTCGGTCACCCATGGCGCCTGAATTCGACGACCGTAGAGATACGCAACAGGGTGATATTTTGATTGAACCGATGTGATGCCAGCGAGCCAGGTTTCCCCCGCGACGAGCTTAAGTGGCTGATCGCCCATCGAATCCGACCATATTTGATCGATTTGATTTGCAAACGCAAGGGTCGGAAAATTAACCCTTGAAGTACGACCTACCATATCGACCAGTAGTCCATTAGAAATAGACATCCACAGGGCAATTAACAAATTAATAACAAATCCTAATTTTATTGCAACCCCAAGCATTTTCTTTTCATCAATGACCGGCAACCAACAGGTAGCAAACAGTCCTGCAAAAATTAAAAAAGTTGTGCCCCAATTGGCTCGCAAATTCATCATAAATGCGCCCGCGATGAGCACGACCAGCAAAGGGCCGAGTGTCATCATGCAGATAAAACGCCACTCCTTTGTCTCAAAGGCGGTCAGTGTTAAGGGAGCTGACGGCTCGCTACTTTTTAATGCGTCGCGCCTTAAGGTCCAGTACAAAATTGCAAAGGCAATTAAAAGAGGCAATACTCGTCCAAGCTGACTAGATATAAATTTAGCCACCATTGAAAAATAGTTTGTATGCTCTTTCGTTTGATTCTCTAGGTACCTGAGTGTTTGATATCCCTCCCGCATCAGCCATTCGACGTGAGGCACAATCGCTATCAATGCGATGAGCAAAGCAAAAAAGACCCCAAGCCAGGGCTTCAGACGATGCATACGTGCATCAAAAATCATCCATACGCCGATTACGGCTACCCAGATCACGGCACTGTATTTTGTCAGCAGACAAACTGCAGCCATTATTCCAACCAACCCCCAGCGCCACCATTGAGGCTGACGAACGGCGATTAGGCATGACCACAGCAATAATGAGACTGGCAGCAGTTGCAGCGTATTGTGATTGGCCACAATACCCCAAATGTTGTAATAAATGACAAGGCTAGTGAGGATGACTGCGGTCGCAGCACGCGCTGGCGTTGTTAGCAACAAAGTAATGCGCCACACGACAATGAGCATCAATGCAACGTTAAGTTGTCCTGCAAGATAGGTGACCCAAAACGATCGGCCAAATATCGATACAAAACCATGCACAATCCATGTAGCAATGGGCGGATGTTTAAAATAACCCCACTCTAGATGCTGTGACCAGACGAGGGCTTCCACATTATCCCAGTGCGGCGCTCGCTGGCTGAAAACTCCAACGCAGAACCAAAGCAAAAAATGAAATGCAACAAACAGATAAACAATGTTTGCTAACTGCTTTGGATTGGTCGTGTCTATCCGATTGAAAAGTCGATGGATAAAACCGGACTGATTAGTTATTGTTGTGTTGTCCATGCCCGATTAAGGTCTATGATTCATTATTATCAAATAGATCAAATAATTCACTTTTTCGAGTTTAACGTAATTCGAAAAACAGTGACGGATCAGAACCACACAAAATACAAAAGGGGTTACAGAAATTAATCTGTAACCCCTTGATATATCTGGTCGGAACGGAAGGATTCGAACCTTCGACCCCTTGCACCCCATGCAAGTGCGCTACCAGGCTGCGCTACGCCCCGAAAGAACGAAAGTATATCAGAGCCAAGCAATCTTTGCCCGCCAATCACCCACAAATTCAGGCGTGTAAATCCAATTGGCCAGTACTTGAACCCGACTCCGACACCGAAGCGAGTAAATCACGGATACTAAGCAATTCGGATCGAAGACCGTGCAACTCCTGAGCCGTCAAGCGCACTGCTGCATCGGGATCCTGCGGGGCCTCTCGTCCGTCAGCCAGTCTGTTGCGTGCACCACTAATCGTGAATCCTTGCTCATACAGCAATTCACGGATTTTACGGATGAGCAGTACTTCGTGGTGCTGATAATACCTGCGGTTACCACGACGTTTTACGGGTTTAAGCTGGGTAAATTCCTGCTCCCAGTAGCGCAGAACGTGAGGTTTTACAGCGCACAAATCACTGACTTCACCGATGGTGAAATACCGTTTTGCAGGAATGGGTGGCAGTACTAAGGGTTTATCAGAGATAGTCATGGCCTGATATCAGAGCGATATATTTTATTCTGGGTCGACTGACAATGATCAACACAGCGGTTGGCACCGATAACGATGCAGGCTGAGAATTAATCAATCGGGCTACTTAGGTTACACAGCTTACATAAAAGATTCAAGCCAAAGGCATCAGCAAAAACCCCGATGCTTTGAGCCAAATCAACTAATCTGTGGCTGTGCTTCTACTGCGCTTTTAAGTTTTTGGCTCGCGTGGAAAGTCACAACGCGACGCGCAGCAATGGGGATTGTCTCCCCCGTCTTTGGATTGCGTCCCGGGCGAGGTGGCTTATTGCGTACCTGAAAATTACCAAAACCGGATAACTTAACAGGTTCGCCACGGGCCAACGCATCGCGGATCTCTTCAAAAAACGTATCCACAATGTCTTTCGCTTCGCGCTTATTCAGACCGACACGATCAAACAACATCTCTGCCAGTTCGGCTTTAGTCAGCGTACGTGGTTCGTTAGGCGAAATATCTGTAGTCATAATTAAAGCCTGTAAGCGAGCAAGAAATTAACGCTGACGCGCCTGATGGGTTGACTCGAGCGCAGTGCGGATTTGCATCAGACATGCATCTACCCTGACATCGTCAAGAGTAACGTCAGTGTCCTGCAACCAGAACCGGAATGCAAGACTCTTTTCTTTCGAGGCCTCCGAACCGGTTTCAGCGGATTTATCACGCCAGACGTCAAACAGGCGCACATCACGCACAACCGCTAGCTCTGGAGTGGCGGCAATCGTAGCAGCGATTGTTTCGAGCAATGCACCTACAGGTTTGTCTGTAGCAACCCAGACCGCCATATCACGCTGCACAACGGGTTGGCGTGATAATTCCTGCACGACAGGCATGGGCACGGCCTGCAGGGCGTCTAGGCTCACCTCGAACATCACTGGCGCGCTTGAAAACTCTTGCTCCTGTACCCATTTAGGATGCATCGTACCTAACCAGCCAATCGCTTGTCCTGCAAGCACAATACGCGCACTCTGACCAGGGTGCAAAGCAGGATGGATATCTTTTACGAAAGTCAGCTCTGAAGAACGACTAGCGAACAAGGTTTCAACATCGTGTTTAACGTCATAAAAGTCAACGTTTCGGTTCGAGATGCCCCATTGCTCATCGGCAACGGGTCCCCACGCAGCACCGGCCAGATACTGAGGCTGATTCACGCCCGCAACAGTCAGCGGACCATCCACAACAGAACCATCACGGCTAAATACACGTCCTAATTCAAATACACGCGCACGCGTTTGTTTGCGATTTGCGTTGTAACGGATATTTGCGATCAGTCCGGGCATCAATGTAGAGCGCATGACCGCCAATTGACTGGCGATAGGATTGAGCAAACGGATAGGATCCTGATTACCCGCCATATCGTGTTCCCATGGCTCCTCTACAAATGAAAAATTAATCACTTCCTGGTAACCAAGCAACGACATCTCGCTGCGCACAGTATGCGCCGAGCGCGTGGTCTCTGGATCAAGACGCATGGCCGCTGCAGCCATCGGCGGGATGGCTGGAATATTTTCAAAACCAACGATGCGCGCGATCTCTTCGATCAGGTCTTCTTCTATGCGGAGATCAAACCGATAGGTGGGCGGAACAACGATAAAGTCTTCGCCTTGCGTCGTGAATTCGAGGCCAAGCAAAGTAAAGATGCGGGCGGCCTCCGCGTGCGAAACCTGCACACCCAGAATACGGCAGCAGCGTGCGAGTCGCATCGTCACGGGTGTGCGTGCCGGGAGATTGATTAACTGGTCATCGATCGGGCCGGCTTGTCCACCACAAATATCAAGAATCAGCTGCGTGATCAGCTCAAGATGCTCCGGTATATTTTCGAAATCCACACCGCGTTCAAATCTGTGACTCGCTTCGGAATTAAGCTTTAAACGTCTTGCGCGACCTGCAATCGCCTCGGGCCACCAGAAAGCTGCTTCGACGTAGATACTGGTTGTATCCAGGGAGACGGCAGCCGATGCGCCGCCCATGATGCCAGCCAGACTCTCGGGAGTGCCAGCACTGCAAATCACACCCATCGACTCATCGAGCTCGATGACCTGGTCATTGAGTAATTTGAGTGTTTCACCCTTGCGCGCCCAGCGGACTTCCATGGCGGGCTCAGGCATACGATCAATATCAAACACATGCGTGGGTCTGCCTAATAGCAGCATGACATAGTTTGAAATATCAACCAATGCAGTCACAGAGCGCTGCCCTGCACGTTCGAGACATTTCACCATCCAGGCAGGTGTTTGTGCACGCGCATTCACACCACGCACGATACGACCGGCAAATCTTCCGCACAAGTCAGGTGCCACAACACTGACGGGGACAACTTCGGTCAAGGCAGGCGTAATTGTGGGCACAGATGGAGATTTCAACGCACAACCGGTCAAGGCCGCGACCTCGCGCGCCACACCAAGAATCGACAAACAATCAGCACGATTAGGCGTGAGCTTTAGCGTAAAAAGCGTGTCATCTAAATCGAGCGCCTCACGAATGCTTTGTCCAACCTGAGCATCCTCAGGCAGAATCATCAAGCCCGCATGATCTTGCGAGAGGCCCAATTCACGCGCAGAGCAAAGCATCCCGGAGGACTCAACGCCACGCATTTTGGCAACGCCAATATGCATACCGCCGGGTAATGTTGCACCCACCATCGCAAGCGGCACCTTGATACCCGCGGCGGCATTCGGTGCACCGCACACAATTTGCAATAAGCTGCCTGTGCCCGCATCAACGGTACACACGCGCAATTTATCTGCATTTGGATGAGGTTCGGCCGTTTCGATACGCGCAACCACCACACCAGAAAACGCAGGGGCAACGGGATTGGCTTCTTCGACTTCGAGGCCGGCCATCGTTAAACGATGAGAAAGCTCATCTGTGGTGATGGATGGGTTGACTAGCGTACGCAGCCAGGACTCAGAAAATTGCATGATGGACCGTGTCAGTCTGAACTGGATTAATGGTTGAACTGACGCAAAAAGCGCAGATCGCCTTCGAAGAATTGACGCAAATCATTCACGCCATAACGCAACATCGTCAGGCGCTCAAGGCCCGATCCAAATGCAAAACCGATATAGCGCTCAGGATCAAGACCAAAATTTCGAATGACATCGGGATGCACCTGCCCCGAGCCTGATATTTCGAGCCAGCGACCTTTGTTGGGACCGGATGTAAACATCATGTCGATCTCTGCGGAGGGCTCGGTAAAAGGGAAAAATGAAGGCCTGAATCGTAACTCAAGATCATCTGTTTCAAAGAAACAACGCAGGAAGTTTGTATAAACGCCTTTCAGATCAGCGAAGGAAATATTTTCGTCAATCCATAAGCCCTCGACCTGATGAAACATCGGCGAATGCGTCGCATCACTGTCCACGCGATAGGTGCGTCCGGGGGCAATGACTTTGATGGGGGGCTTATTCATGCGGGCATAACGCACCTGCATCGGACTGGTGTGGGTACGCAGCAAAAGCGGTAAGCCCTTACTGTCTTTCATATCCACATAAAACGTATCCTGCATCGAACGTGCAGGATGGTTTTCGGGATTATTCAAGGCGGTGAAGTTAGTCCAGTCATTTTCGATTTCGGGGCCATCTGCCACATCAAAACCAATCGATCTGAAAATCGCCTCGACGCGTTGCCACGTTTGAATGACGGGATGAACTGTACCTGGCGCAGCACCTCGGCCTGGCAGCGTCACATCAATCGTCTCTGAAGCTAATCGCGCATCAAGCTCGGCTTGTGCAAGCGCGGCACGTCGAGCATTCAGAAGTGCTTCGATCTGCTGCTTGATCAGATTGATACGGGCGCCTTCAGCGCGTTTGGTCTCAGCATCGAGCTTGGCTAGACCCTTTAGTAATTCAGTTAGGGAGCCTTGCTTACCAAGAAACTTCGCTTTCGCGTTTTCAAGAGATGCAGCATCTTTAGCCTGTGCAAACAGCACCCGGGCCTGTTCAATCAGATCGTCGACTATCTCAGTCATCACAATGAACCTTGGGCAAAATCAAACTTCAAAATGCAAACGGAGCCCAATGGCCCCGTTTGCAGATACAACAAGTCAGTGCTTAGGCTGCCAGAGCAGCTTTAACCTGATTGACCACAGCAGTAAAGCCTGCTTTGTCATGCACAGCCATATCGGCGAGCACTTTGCGGTCAAGTTCAATAGCGGCTTTTTTCAGGCCGGCGATGAACACGCTGTAGGTAACATCATGCAGACGGACAGCAGCGTTAATACGCGCGATCCACAATGCACGGAATGTACGCTTTTTGTTACGGCGGTCGCGGTATGCATATTGGCCAGCGCGCATGACTGCTTGCTTGGCAATACGAAATACATTACCGCGGCGACCACGGTAGCCTTTAGCGGCGGTTATAACTTTTTTGTGACGGGCGCGTGCCGTTACACCACGTTTTACGCGAGGCATGTTTTAGCTCCTATCAAGCGAAAGGCATCATGGCTTTAACTGAAGCCACGTTTGTTTTGTCGACCGCTGCAGACCCACGCAATTGGCGCTTGGTCTTGGTGGTTTTCTTGGTGAGGATGTGGCGTTTGAAAGCCTGACCCCGCTTGATCGATCCGCTGCCGCGAACCTGAAAGCGCTTTGAGGCGCTTTTCTTGGTTTTCATCTTGGGCATAATAAATCCAGATTAATGTTGTCCTGCAGGTGCTCCGTATTGGCCAATCATGAATCAGGTGGCCCAACACGTTTCTTTATAACCCCAGCACAATCACTTTTCCCTGAAGGTTTTCCAGGAAAGCCTTTGATTATATGATGGTTTTCGCATTTTTTGCAAATCAATTGACACCTGGCGCAAGCGACCGTAACCGATACTGAAAAGCCTCTGCTACATGGTTGGCCTGAATAAGCTCAGCACCCGACAGATCCGCACACGTTCGAGCGACACGCCTGAGCTTTTGAATAGATCTTGCTGACAGCCTTTCAAGATGTACAAGTTTTGCCAATAATTGACTGGCTGGCGAACTCATAAGGCAATTATTATCCAAAAGCGTCGCAGTCAACTGTGCATTGGCGCATTGCTGCCTAAGCATTTGCGTCTCGCGCGCGCGAATGACTCTTGACTTGACGACTGAGGATGGCTCTCCAGGTGCAAGTTGCATCCAGTTAACATCCGATTCTCCTATGGTTACGGCTAAATCAATACGATCCAGCAAAGGCCCTGACAGTCGCCCCTGATAGCGTTGGATCTGCTCAATGCGGCAGCTGCATTTTTTTACCACGTGGCCAATCCAGCCGCATGGGCATGGATTCATAGCAGCAATCAGCTGAAAATCCGCAGGGAAATCAATTTTAAATCTGGCGCGCGCGATGGATACCTCTTTTGACTCTAAGGGCTCCCTCAACGCCTCAAGGACTCTCCGGTCGAATTCAGGCAACTCATCTAGAAAAAGGACACCGTGATGTGCAAGCGTAACCTCACCTGGCCTGGGCTTTGCACCGCCGCCAATGACCGCGGCCGAGGATGCCATGTGATGGGGTGACCGAAAAGGCCGGACTCCCCAGGCGAGCTCTTTTTGTCCGTTAAATGCCGAAATTGAGGCGACTTCCAGACACTCAGCAGAAGACATGGGTGGCAAAATTCCGGGCAACCGCTTTGCCAGCATGCTTTTGCCGACACCGGGCGATCCGGTCAGCAACAAACTGTGCTTACCTGCAGCAGCGACCTCGAGTGCCCTCCTCGCCATATTCTGGCCACGCACATCAGAAAGGCACTCTGCAGTATTCGTCGGCAATAGGTCAGTTGGAATGGGAGGCGGCTTGAGTGCCCTCTCGCCTGTCAGGTGTTGAACAACATCCTGTAACGAACTGGCGGCCAATACTGAAATACCTGGAACACGCGCAGCCTGCATGGCGCTTTCCAAAGGCAAAACCAAACGGGAATCGGGATGGTGACGTGCGACAGCCAATGCGATCAAAATGGCGCCGGCTATAGGTACTAACAGACCCGAGAGAGATAACTCCCCCGCTACGACCCAATTTGAAAGCTCCGGCAAGGTGATCGCCCGACCGCTCGACGAACTGAATTCAGGTAAGTTTATTTGACCGGAGACAAGCAGGACCCCTAATGCGATTGGCAAATCAAAACGTCCCGACTCCTTTGGCAAATCCGCAGGCGATAAATTAACAGTCAGTCTGCCTGAGGGAAAGGTATACCCGCTGCTTTGAATCGCGGCCCTTACGCGCTCGCGACTTTCCCTGACCTCTGCATCGGCCAGACCAACAATGACAAACGAAGGTAAGCCACTGGAAAGGTGCGTTTCCACGCGCACAATTGGGGCATCAAGCCCGACTAAGGAGCGACTCATCAACACTGCGAGTGACATAGATCCCCCTACACAAACAACAAAGTATGCAGTGCGAAGGGCGTCAAAAAAAAGACCGAGGGACTCAGATGTCCATCGGTCTCATACTCAAGAATAAGCTGGCGACTATAGAAGCCAACCTAATTAACACGCATTACAAATTACTTGTCATCTGACTCAAGAGCACTGAGTCTGAGCTCAAAAACCTGCGCCTGCTTCTCGAGCGTATCAATGCGGGCGAGAGCACGCGTCAGTAAATCCACCTGAATATCAAACTCTTCGCGGGTGACCAGATCCATACGGTTAAAAGCCTGGCCCATAAATCCTTTAACATTCCGTTCGATATCCGCAGCAGGACTGCGCGCAATAAGTTCTGAGACATTTTTTTGAATTTCTTCAAACCATGCTTTAGGCTGATTCATCATATTGCCCTCCTGTATCGACGATGCGATCATTCTAAACCTCTTGAATCAGCACCGCTATATATAACCATGCCAAATTCGCAAGCATAATATGTAAAAAAAGCACCAATTTAGTGCAATTCAACATTTCTACGTCCTGAGAAAAACGGAATGATGAACATCGCTCACAACTTTATCCCGGATAACCGTCTGGCATATTAATTGCTTTGTTTTATGAATTCTGATTAAAGTATCTTTGAGGACAATTGTATGAAACTCATTATCGCCATTATTAAACCGTTCAAACTCGACGAAGTACGTATTGCGTTATCGACTTTGGGAATTCAGGGCTTAACTGTGACTGAGGTCAAAGGTTTTGGACGTCAGAAAGGCCACACCGAGCTCTACAGAGGCGCTGAATATGCGGTGGATTTCTTACCCAAATTACGAGTTGAAGCAGCGGTAGCCAATGAGTTGGTGGACCAATGCGTCGATACAATCGAACAAGCAGCTCGCACCGGCAAAATTGGCGATGGCAAAATTTTTATCTTGCCACTTGAACAAGCTGTCCGTATCCGTACTGGTGAAACAGGTGACGCAGCGCTTTAATGGTAAAGCGCTGCAGGATCAATAGGATGGGCACGATTCAATGCATTGGCGACTTTATTGCGCAATGCATTCGAGTGCGCATCACGAATTTCTCGTTTGACATCGAGCAACTGCTGGGGATGCATAGAGAAAACCGTCAGACCCAGGCCCAATAAAAGCCTGGTCAGATTCGAGTCACCGGCCATTTCGCCGCACACCGATACAGGTATGCCGACCCGGACCCCTGCATTAATTGTGTTTGCGATCAAGCGCAGTACTGCGGGATGGAGCGGATCATACAGACCTGACACCTCGTTATCAGCACGATCGATCGCTAGGGTGTATTGAATTAAGTCGTTTGTACCGATTGAAAGAAAGTCGAGTGCGGCAGCAAATGGCTCGATCGCAATCGCAATCGCAGGTACTTCAACCATTGCGCCAAGTTCGATATCCTCAGCATAGGCTTGACCACGTGCGTCAAGCTCAAGACGGGCCGAAGCAATGGCGGCTCGGGTTGCAACAATCTCATGCATGTGTGCAATCATCGGAATCAGAATGCGTACAGTCCCATGAGCCGAAGCACGCAGAATCGCACGAAGCTGCGTCGCGAATAAATCTGGATGCGCAAGACAATAGCGAATCGCGCGTAAACCAAGCGCGGGATTTGTCGATACGGTTGCTTCGCCATCCAGCGTTTTATCTGCACCAATATCAAGAGTACGAATCGTCACCGGCCTGCCCTGCATGGCTCTGACGACAGAGGAGTAAGCAAGATACTGCTCTTCTTCGGACGGTAGATCTGGCCGGCCCATGAACAGAAATTCGCTTCTGAACAGACCAATCCCTGCCGCACCGTTGGCTAAAGCAAGCTCAGCCTCATCAGGCAGCTCGATATTGGCATATAGATCAATCGGTATTCCATCCAGGGTCTCGGACGGCACGTCTTTAAGCAGTGCCAACTCTGCGCGCTCGTCGAGATACGACTGCTGTAGGCGGCGATACTCCTGGAGTGCAACCTCCGAGGGATTAACAAGAATAGTGCCATGTGCACCGTCCAGAATCACCATATCGCCATCGCGAACGAGTGTACGGACATGACCGAGGGCGACCACTGCCGGGACGCCCATACTGCGTGCAACAATTGCCGTGTGAGAGGTCGCACCACCCAGATCGGTGGCAAACCCAGCAAAGCGCGCACCACGCAAACGAATCATTTCAGCAGGAGAAATATCGTGCGCGACAACGATCAGGGGATCATCTTGCCCTCCATCGTGATCAAGCTTAAGCGCTGTACCCGAACCAGAAAGTAACGCCAGCACGCGTTCGATCACCTGTCTGACATCTGAACCACGCTCACGCAGGTATTCATCCTCCATGGCGGCAAACTGCTCACCCAGGATTTGACCCTGCGTGGTCAGCGCCCATTCGGCGTTGTAATGTTTTTCTTCAATGAGAGCCAGAGCTTGATCAGCAAGCAAAGGATCAGACAACAGCATGCCATGCACACTTAAAAGAGCGGCCAGCTCACGCGGCGCATCCTGAGGCAGGGAGTCTGCCAATTCTTGCATTTCTAGTTGTGTGGCTTTGAGTGCGTGGGCTAAACGCTTTTTTTCGGCATCGACCGCATCGTCACTGATGCGGTAATGGACGACTTCCAGTGCCGTCGCACCCATCACAACCACGCGTCCTATCGCGTAGCCACGTGCCACGCCCTGCCCATAAAGGCACATCATGGGACTGGCTAACTGCTCAGTCCGTGTGTTACTGACCTTCGCCAAATTTGTCATCAAACAGGGCCTGGATTTCGGAAATTGCTTTATCAGCATCACCACCCGTTGCATCGATAGTGACAGTCGTGCCCATACCTGCGGCAAGCATCATGACGCCCATGATGCTTTTTGCATTGACGCGTTTCGCGCCTTTGGAAATATAAATGTCGCTGCTGTACTGCGCGGCGAGCTGCGTCAATTTGGCTGCAGCGCGAGCATGCAGACCAAGCTTGTTTGAAACAACGATATCTAACTGGGGCATAGTCAAAAATATTAAAAATTAAGAATTAACTTAGTCTACACGTAAGAGGGCTTGTGTGGCGCCCGCAAGCGCATTGGTTGCCACATCCTCTAGACTGCCCTGTCGATAATTGATCGCGCGCAGCAACATTGAAGCATTGACGCCAGCCAGCACACAGCAAGCAACACCAGACTCTTGCACCAGATGGCAAGCTTGTGCGGCAATATTTGAAGGTGTAGCACCGGGCAAGTCAGTCAGTAACAATACGCCGTCCCCACGGTCAAGCGCAACAATCTGCTCAGAAAGTGTTTTCGAGCAATCGATAGCAGACTCATTGGGCAGGATATCGACCGCAGTCACGTAGGGGTCGTGACCGAGCACATGACGCGCGCAATCCACCAGCGCAGAGGCCAGGGGTACGTGGGCCACCACCATAATTGAAATCATGACTTACACAGCCTTAGAAACGACTGCCTCTAACGCATCGACAAATCGACCCGCAACATCAAAGCCTGTTTGGTCCGTAATCTCAACGAAACATGTTGGGCTTGTGACATTAATTTCGGTCACATACTCACCGATCACGTCTAATCCAACCAACAACAAACCACGGGCAGCCAGTTTAGGCGCAATTGCGCGCGCAATGTACCAATCCCGCTCAGAGAGCGGCTGGGCCACACCACGTCCGCCTGCGGCCAGATTGCCACGTGTCTCACCTGCAAGGGGGATACGCGCCAGACAAAAAGGAACAGGTTCGCCACCGATTAACAAGATTCGCTTATCGCCATCCTTAATTTCAGGGATGTAGCGTTGCGCCATGATTGTTCGATTGCCGTTATCCGTCAGCGTCTCCAGAATGGCATTCAGGTTAGGTTCATTCACCGATAAACGGAAAATACCCGTACCACCCATACCATCGAGTGGCTTGACGATTACGTCTTTGTGCGCAGAATGAAACGCCTTGATGCGTTCCATGTCACGTGTCACGAGGGTAGGTGTTGTGAATTCAGGGAACTCTGTAATTGCAAGCTTTTCAGGGTGGTTGCGAATCGCATCGCCGCTATTCATGACACGTGCACCAAGCGATTGTGCGTATTCGAGCATATGCGTGGTGTAGACGTACTCCATATCGAATGGAGGATCTTTACGCATAATGACAGCGCCAAAATTTTGCAACAGCGCATCGGTCGCAGCACCCGTTTCAGTCCACCAGGACTTTTCGTGCAGATCAGCACCGGGCACAAGAGCGATCGGGGTCGCTGTGGCAAATACCTGGCCATCCTGAATAAAGAGATCACCCTGCAGGGCCACACTCACCGAATGACCACGTGCCTCGAGGGCACGCATCATGGCGACAGAACTGTCTTTGTACGCGTTAAGCGCAGGCAGAGGATCCAGTACAAAAAGGACGTGCAACATCATGCGGCTTCTGCTTTACCAACAGGTGCTTTTTTACGCGGTGACAAGACCATCACCATCTGACGACCTTCGAGCTTTGGCATGGCTTCGACAACAGCCATATCGAGCAGGTCATCACGCACGCGCTCCAACACGCGCATACCAAGCTCCTGGTGAGCCATTTCGCGTCCACGGAAACGCAGTGTGACTTTAGCTTTATCGCCTTCTTCGAGGAAGCGTTTCAGGTTACGCAGTTTGACCTGGTAATCGCCTTCGTCCGTTGCAGGACGGAACTTGACTTCCTTGACCTGAATAATTTTTTGCTTTGAGCGGGCTTCGGCAAGACGTTTTTGTTCTTGATATTTGAATTTGCCGTAATCCATCAAACGGCAAACTGGCGGCTCGGCGTTTGGCGCGATCTCGACCAGATCAATTTCGTTTTCTTCGGCCATACGAATGGCGTCGAACGTCTTTACAATACCGAGTTGCTCACCGTCAATACCAAGCAAACGCACTTCGGGAACTCGGATTTCACCGTTAATGCGATGGGGTTTTTCTGTTGCGATGTTGACGACTCCTGATGATTAAGCGGCCTGAACGGCAGGCACGCTGGAATTGCGACGTAATGATACGTCTTCTGCTAATAATGCTGCGAACTCAGCTATGGGCATCACACCCAGGTCGAGTCCACCACGACCACGCACTGCGACTAACCCTGACTGGCGCTCTTTATCACCGACCACCAATATGTAAGGGACTTTCTGCATGCTATGTTCACGGATTTTATAGGTGATTTTCTCAGCCCGTAAATCTGATTCTACTCTAAAGCCTTGTTTTTTCAGGGATTGTGCGATTTCTGTTGCGTAATCAGCAGTTGGCTCAGAAATACAGCACACAACAGCCTGAACTGGAGCGAGCCAAGCAGGCAAGGCGCCCGCATGGTTTTCGATCAACATACCAATAAACCGCTCAAGCGAACCCAAAATTGCGCGATGCAACATCACAGGCGCACGACGTTGATCGTTGGCATCGACGAACTCAGCACCCAGGCGCTCAGGCATAGAGAAATCCACCTGGATCGTTCCGCACTGCCAGTGACGACCAATTGCATCTTTTAAGGTGTATTCGACTTTAGGACCGTAAAAAGCGCCTTCACCTGGTGAAACCTCAAAATCGCAACCCGTACGACGCAGGCTTTCCATCAGTGCGGTTTCGGCTTTGTCCCAGACCTCATCGCTACCAATACGCTTTTCTGGACGCGTGGCGACTTTATACAGGATCTCGGTAAAACCAAAATCTGCATATACCTTTTGCAGCAATGATGTGTATTGCGCGCACTCGTCTTGCAGTTGGTCTTCGGTACAGAAAATGTGACCATCGTCTTGCGTAAATCCGCGCACCCTCATCATGCCATGCAGTGAACCCGAAGGCTCATTACGGTGGCACTGACCAAATTCACCATAACGCAACGGCAAATCGCGATATGAATGCAGGCCATGATTAAAAATCTGTACATGACCCGGGCAATTCATCGGCTTTAAACCGTAGGTACGATTTTCAGACTCAGTCGTGAACATATTTTCACGATAGTTATCCCAGTGACCGGTTTTTTTCCATAGCGAAAGATCCAGAATCTGAGGCGCTTTGACTTCCTGGTAACCGTTGTCACGATAGACCGCACGCATGTATTGCTCAACCTGCTGCCAGATTGCCCAGCCTTTGGGATGCCAGAAAATCAAGCCTGGGCCTTCTTCCTGAAAATGAAATAAATCCAGATCACGACCAATCTTTCTGTGATCTCGCAGCTCTGCCTGCTCAAGCATATGCAGGTATGCATCCTGCTCTTCTTTAGTGCCCCAGGCAGTTCCGTAAATACGCTGCAACATTTCGTTGTTGCTATCACCACGCCAGTAAGCACCGGCGAGCTTCATTAATTTGAATACTTTGAGTTTGCCGGTTGAGGGCACGTGCGGGCCGCGGCACAGATCAAGGAAATCACCCTCGCGATAGAGGCTGATCGTTTCGTTACCGGGGATAGACGCAATGATCTCGGCTTTGTATTTCTCGCCAATGCTAAGGAAATATTTAACCGCATCATCGCGCAGCCATTCCTCGCGAGTAACCACCTCATCTTTTTTGGCAAGCTCTGCCATTTTCTTTTCGATAGCAACCAGGTCCTCAGGCGTAAAAGGACGCTTGTAGGAAAAATCGTAAAAGAAACCATTCTCGATCACAGGACCAATTGTGACCTGCGCATCGGGGAACAGTGTTTTGACAGCATACGCGAGCAAATGGGCTGTCGAGTGCCGAATCAGATCCAGGCCATCCGCATCTTTTGCGGTAATGATGGAGAGCTGGGTGTCGTGTTTAATCAAGTGCGTTGCATCGACTAGCCGCGACTGACCGTCCTCGGTCACGCGTGCGCCCAGTGTTGCGCGGGCTAACCCCGTACCGATAGACTGCGCGACTTCTGCGACCGTAAGTGGTGCGGGATACTGGCGTTGCGAGCCGTCTGGCAATGTAATGGCGATCATTCTTGGGGCTTTGGTCACAAAAAGCGCGGCAATGCCGCGCAAAGTCATAGGGTAAACACGCGTGATTTTAGCATCAGCGGAGTCGGGGGTGCTTTAAAGTGCCTCGGGGTGCCTAATCATTCAATGCTGCTTTAGCGGCCTCTTCCGGGGTTAGACCGTCATAAAACTGGTCTGTAAACCACTCGGCTTGTTCATCGATGTGATCCTGCGCTTCTTTAAGGCTAGCGCCGGCGGCAACGAGAAAGCCTTCCACCTCAGTACACCACTGAATTAATTCGAGTGTTTCGGGATCAATGTCTTCTTTTTTTGCCATGAATAGATCAACTTTAAATGTAATGTGGATAACTATGCCATCATTCTAGTGAATTAATATCTATGACACCAACGCAATCCACAAGACGATGACTAATAAGCAAAGCGATGCATCCGCCCTCCCTGCTCTTAATTCCGCGCACGAGACTAACAAGATAGTCCGGAAGTTTGCCTCGGATGTGATTAAGAACACATTCGCAGGTGATATGAATCGCGACCAGTTTGTGCAATGGATAGACGAGCGAGTGCAATCTTTAAGCAGGCTCTTTTTAGGTGAATTCACAATGGAGGCGTCTCAGTATCATCGAGGCGTATGGAATACACCTGACAATCTGGGGCACTATCTGCGCGATCATCTGAGGGCAGCACAAAGCAACAATGAATCTGTCACGCTGCTATTTAAGCAACTGGCGAGTAATGTCATGAAAATCGTCAAAAACTCCCAGCTTTCCGAAGACGCGAGTAAACGCTTGCTCGAATCTGCCTGTGCTGAGACAAGAGATCTTCTGCTCGGGCTGGGTATACAGAATTACCAGTAACAGTTCGTTTCAATTTAATTAAGTCTTTATGACTTAATGAGAATGGTTATCATTTAATATTTACAGCTTGAAAAACACCATTGACCAACCCACTGGCCAATGATCAAGAAAGGTAAATATTCCCGTGCAACCAGCATCACCGTTCTCTCTGATTCAATTTTGGAATCAAGGCGATAGCGTAAGTCATTGCGTCGCAATCATATTGATCTGCATGTCTGTCACTACTTGGGTGGTGACAATCCTTAAAGCCATCGATCAGTATTGTCAGCGCCGGTTTGCCAAGCGTGTAGATCTGTTTTGGCACACCGTCGCATTCGACCAGGGCATGCGCGTACTCGGTGGGTCTGGTCACAATCACTTTTATATGCTGGCGCAGCGTGGTCATGAGGCCCTCGTGCATATTAAACACAGCAGGCAAGAGAACGTAAGCAACACCCCGCCCCAGCTTCACGACAGTCTGAATATCAGTGACTGGGTAACCAGAGGTTTGCAGCTTTCCATCGACACGAGTGCAAGTTCCATGCAAACCGGGCTGGCGCTGCTAGGCTCGATTGGCTCTACCGCACCATTCATTGGTTTATTTGGAACAGTCTGGGGTATTTATCACGCCTTAATGGATTTAAGTCTACCGCAGGGAGCAAAGCCGCAAACGTCTATCGCACTTGTCGCGGGACCGATTGGTGAGGCGCTCATCATGACCGCACTCGGCTTGGCTGTCGCAATACCTGCAGTACTTGCCTACAACGGCTTGATGCGTGGCAACAAAGGGATCGTAGCCGCACTTAATAGATTTGCTCACGATCTACATGCGTACTTCGTGACCGGTACCCGTATAGACCAGAGGAGTCGTTGATGTCATTTACCAGCCATTCAGAACATGACGCTGGCATCAACGAGATTAACATGACCCCGCTTGTAGATGTCATGCTAGTTCTGCTGATTATTTTTATAGTCACCATTCCTGTCGTTAAACAAGCGATAGACATTGATCTGCCTGACGTGGTCGGGGTCGCTGCCACGCAGGAATCAGAAACGATAGAAATAACAGTTACTGCCAAGGGAGAATATTATTTAAATGGTCTGTTAACAAATGACGAAGACCTAAAATTTAAATTCAAAACGATCGCTGACAATCAAAAGAATACAGAACACGCTCAAATAGCGTCCTTACAGATCCATGGTGATAAAGATGCCAAGTATTCAAGCATCGCACAAGTGATGTCACTTGCGCAGCAAAGCGGGATATATAAGATCGGGTTTGTAATGGATGGTGCTGCGACAAGCGATCTACATTAATACAAAATTCAAATTACTTCATTACAAATTTAAAAGGTAAATCAGCTTGTGCATGGTGTGGGACACCGGCTACTAAATATGGATAAAACTGGGCCATTAACGCTGCTTTGACGGCTGCTAGATCGAGCCATTCTGAGCCGGATGATTTGTGGACACGGGCCTGCGTGACATGACCATTCTTTGATATAAGCACTCTAATGACAACGACACCGTCTTGACGCAAACGTAACGCCTGCTGAGGATATATTGGTACGGGTCTTTTGCTTTTAAAACTTGGATTTTCGATGTGAATGGGCGCGGGACTCAAATTTTGTGTTTCTGAGTTGCCATCTGCGAGAGCCTCGGGTTTTGTCCCTACGCTTTGAGTTTCATGTGTAGGTTTACTTATTTTTTTAGATACAGTGTTGTGATTTCGACGGGATTGTTTCTTTTTTATTGAAAAGTCTGTCTCGACAAACTTGGCCTCCGGTACGTGTTCAGGTGCTAATTCGCGTGACGCATGATTGACTGATGATAGGGTTTTAGCATCTAAACTTTTTATCATGGTAGCGGAGATTACATTCTGCGGTGTTAGGTCATTTCCCTTATTTTTTAAAATGCTTAA
>CAIPID010000281.1 GCA_903865015.1 uncultured beta proteobacterium
CTACCGCGGTTTTATTATCGGCAGTGTCAGGCGAGAATTTCAGGCGAAATACAGCAATTCATTGCTGGGTGCTGCGTGGACCGTGATTAATCCACTCGCCATGATCGTGGTCTACACGGTAGTTTTTTCGCAAATTATGCGAGCCAAACTGCCGGGCGTTGATAGCCAGTTTGCATACAGTATTTATTTATGTGCGGGTGTTTTGACCTGGACATTCTTTTCTGAAACTGTCAGCCGCGCACAAAACGTATTTCTCGAAAATGCTAATTTACTCAAAAAAATTAGTTTCCCCAGGCTTTGCCTACCGGTCATCGTGGTCGCAAATGCCAGCCTGAACTTTGCCATCATTTTTGGACTATTTACAATCTTTCTGATTTTTTCCGGGAGTTTTCCTGGGGTTGTGTACTTCGCACTATTTCCGATACTGCTCATTCAGATCTTATTTTCAGTTGGCCTGGGTATCACGCTGGGTGTATTGAATGTATTTTTCAGGGATGTAGGCCAACTCTTTGGTGTTGTATTGCAATTCTGGTTTTGGCTGACACCTGTGGTGTATCCCATCAATATTTTGCCTGCTGTTGTGCGTGATGCACTACGTTACAACCCAATGACCAACATTATTACCTCATATCAAAATATTTTGGTGAATGGGCAATGGCCGGACTGGTTGTCTTTGTGGCCAGTCACCCTAATAGCTGTTCTGTTGTGCTTTATGGGAATGCATCTGTTCCGTAAACACGCAGGTGAAATGGTGGATGAACTCTGATGGGCTCGATCACCGTTTCGCAATTAGGGAAAGCTTATAAAAACTATCCTAGTCGATGGTCACGGCTTGCTGAGTGGTTAATTCCGTTCAGTAAAGTACGGCATACGATGAAATGGGTATTGCAGGATCTGAACTTTACAGTTAACGCTGGAGAGGCTGTAGGGATTGTTGGTATCAATGGGGCGGGTAAAAGTACTTTGCTCAAAATGATTACAGGTACAACCATGCCGACAACCGGATCGGTGCAGGTTAACGGCCGCGTTGCTGCATTACTGGAATTAGGAATGGGATTTCATCCCGATTTCACCGGAAGACAAAATGCCATCATGGCAGGGCAGCTGTTAGGTTATAGCGTGGATGAGCTCAATCGGTTGATGCCTGAAATCGAGGCCTTTGCAGAGATCGGTGAATATATAGATCAACCTGTTCGCGTCTATTCAAGCGGTATGCAGATGCGACTGGCATTCAGTGTAGCCACCGCGCAACGACCAGATATTCTGATTGTGGATGAGGCGTTATCTGTAGGTGATACTTATTTTCAGCACAAAAGCTTTGATCGTATTCGCGAGTTTAATAAGCTCGGCACGACCTTGCTGATTGTGTCGCACGACAAAGGCGCAGTTCAGGGGATTTGTGATCGTGCCATTCTGCTCAATGCGGGTCGGCTCGCCATGGAAGGTGACCCAGAGGCTGTCATGGATTATTACAATGCCATGCTCGCCGAAAAGGGTAATCAAACAGTACGTCAAGAATTAACGCACGATGGAAAAGTACAAACGACATCAGGTAGTGGAGAGGCAACCATAACTGATGCTGTTTTGGTGAATGAGAAAAACGAAAGTATTGAGATCGTAGATGTTGGGCAGCAGGTGAGTATCCGGGTCAAGGTCAGGATCAATCAAGATCTTCCCGAACTTGTACTGGGATACATGATCAAAGACCGGCTAGGCCAGCCAGTGTTCGGCACGAATACACACCATCTCCAACAGCCCTCCATACAGCTCAAAGCAGGCGAG
>CAIPID010000282.1 GCA_903865015.1 uncultured beta proteobacterium
ACGCTATAGCCCACGCGCTTGAGCTGTGCTTGCCACCACTTCGCATCGGGCAATCCTTTCTTGGTGAATTCGGCCTCGTATTTTGCTTCGGCAGTTTCGTCAAACCATCGGCCCACGCCGTCAAGCGCGAGTTCTTTCCATGGAAATGATGGTCCGGGGTCTTGTTTGCGCAACGGAGCTACATCACTATGTCCCACGATATTTTCGGGCTTGATGTCATAGCGCTTTGCGAGATCGCGCGTCAGTGCAGTCACGGTATGGACTTGTGCGATCGGGTAGGGCGCACCCATTGTTCCATTGACGTTGCGCTCCCACCCCGGGTGAACAATCTCAATGCCGATCGAGCGCGGGTTGACATAGGTACGTCCATACCAGCTGCTCTCTCCCGCATGCCAGGCGCTCATCGAGTCATCGACGAGTCGATATACCAAAGGAGGGTTGTCATCGGTCACAACGTAATGCGCACTCACATCTTTATTTGTGAGAACCGCGAGCGATGATGTTTTTGAGCCGGCTGTGTAGTGCAGCACGATCATGTCGATGCGACTGTTCTGGCCTTTCGCTTTCATTGTGTCGATGATCGAGTACCGACCTTCGGGCGATTGGCTGGCGCAACCCGCAAGGATCAGGAGGGCGAGAATGGAAATAAGACGTTGAACGAAGCGCATCGGATTCATACCGCAAGAAACAAAAAGAGTGTGGGGTGCTTGTCGAGCACGGGGGCAGGTTGTGATTTCCATTGCGCGATGGTGAACGTGCGGACCCACTCATCGCCGGTTGTCAGTGATCGTGCGATACAGAGTCGCGTATTGCCTTTCAGGTTTTCGATCAGGCTGTTAAACATCGCATTGTTGCGATAAGGTGTCTCGATCAACAGCTGTGTTTGTTTCTGCTTGGCAGAAGTGAGCTCCCAGCTTTTGAGTTGCTTGACACGCTCCGCTGCATCGACTGGTGCGTAACCATGAAATGCAAAACGCTGGCCATCCAGACCGCTGGCCATAAGACCTAGCAGGATGGAGGAGGGCCCCACCCAGGGTTTAACGTTAATGCCCCAGCTGTGCGCAATACTCACGGCGCGTGCGCCCGGGTCTGCCACAGCTGGACAGCCTGCCTCTGATACCAGTCCGATATCTTGACCCGCCCGCAGTGGTTGCATCCATGCTTGCAGCGCTGCATCATCGATACGCTGACCAAGTTCATGAATGGTGATTTCTTGCAGCGGTTGCGCCAGTGGGGTGAGTTTTAAAAAGGCACGTGCTGTTTTTGCATTTTCTGCAATGTAGAGTTTCAATCCCCCCGCAGTGGATTGAACTTGCTGCGGCAGCCAGTCATTGATTTCGGCTTCGCCTAGTCCGACAGGGATAAGGTGAAGGGTGCCTTGTTTATTTTTTGGAGCGTCTGTCATTGAATTAGCCGGATTAAATGTGCTGTATTAACTGAGACGCGCTTAATTGAGGCGCGCGTGCAATAGAGGGTCCAGGCCGCAGTTGCTCAGCATATTTGTCAGGGCAATCAGGGGCAGACCGATGATGGAAGTTGGATCCGCGCTTTGCATGCTTAGCATTAACGCGATTCCGAGACATTCTGCGCGAGCGCTGCCCGCTGTATCAAGCGGCTGGTCAATGGCAATATAGCGCTCGATCGCTTCACTTGAAAGTGTACGAAAAACACACGTGGTGGGCACATCAATACTTTGTGTGTGGTTATTGAAGATGACCGCCATTGCGCTGTGGAACACGACGGTCTGACCTGACATCTGTTGCAGCTGAATACGTGCAGCCTCAGTCGTGCCTGGCTTTCCCAAAGGCGTTCCATGCAGACTGGCTGCCTGATCGGCACCAATGACGATTGCCTCGGGAAAGCGCTCGGCTACGACCTGGGCCTTTTCGATTGCGAGCCTGAGTGCGAGCTGCTCCGGGGGCTCGCCAGAATGTGGTGTCTCATCGATCTCTGGGATGCTTATGGAAAAAGGAATCCTTAATCTTTCTAGCAGTTCACGCCTGTAGGGCGAGCTGGAGGCGAGGATTAACGAGTGAGGCATTGAAGTCATGGTGCAGTGAGGATCGGGTGAGACTGAGATTGACGATTAGAGGGTAAACACGCTATTATCTCTTGCTTTGCTGCTTTTATGCGAGCACGGCAAATGAACTTTATCGCATTGGAAACCGGCATTGGAAAGCGCATGACCGACAAAAAGGCGGACGCAACCGTGGTGCACTGTAGCCTGGGTTTACCAGGTCAGATTGATGCGTTTGAATTTGCCCGCCGTGGTCGTACGCAGGCCGGTGTATTCAGTGTGCATCGATTGCAGCGATTGCTTGATGGCCTTGAAGATCAGCCCTCGGTTGAGCTCGTTGAATTAAACGATGCGCCTGAGGAGCCAGGTCTTGTCAGGTATGTGCTTGTTGGGCAGTTAAATGCGTCGGGCAGGCCTCAATTAGTGTTGCGGGTGCAGACAAAGCTGTTGCTCGAATGCCAGCGCTGCCTGGGTCCGATGATGTTGTCCATTGACAGGCAGACGGCATTTGATCTGGTGAGGAGCGAAGCTGATCTCGGCGAGGAGTCTTTTGACGAAGACAGTATCGATGAGCCAGAAAAATTAGTGGGATCCCGTCAGTTTGATGTGCTGGATCTGATAGAAGATGAATTGATTTTAGAAGTGCCCTATGTACCGCGTCACGAACAGTGCACGGACATGGCTGAAACAGAGTCTGATGACTCTGAGGATGACGTTGGGGAAGCGCGTCCATCACCGTTTGCGGTGTTGGAGCAGCTTAAATCAAAGCGTTAAGTCGAGCGTATTCAAGCAAAGCTTAATTCAGTGTATTAATTGGTTATTACTAAGATGGTTGGCGTACAATTCGCCGATCCACAGGAGTTGTCATGGCTGTTCAGCAAAACAAAAAATCACCATCAAAGCGCGGTATGCACCGTTCGCACGACTTTTTGACGAATCCGTCAACAGCGATCGAGCCAAACACAGGCGAGCAGCACATTCGCCACCATATCAGCCCAACCGGCTTTTATCGTGGTCGCAAGGTCCTCAAGACCAAAGCTGACGAATAATACGCGGTTGACAGGCATCACTCGTTTAACCGTGAGTTTATTCGTGTGACTGCGCACAATCACGTGGAACCCGTTATTCGCATTGCGATCGACTGCATGGGTGGTGACAGAGGTATTTCTGTCACTGTCCCTGCCGCATTCGAGTTCGCTGCGCGTTTCTCAGATACAGAATTACTGCTTGTTGGCTTGCCTGACGAGTTGAGTTCCGCTGTATCCGCCGCCCGTAAAAAATTTCCCTCCGTATCTCCCGAGCGTTATCGCATTATTGCAGCCTCTGAGGTTGTGACGATGGATGATCCCGTTGAGATCGCCTTACGCCGCAAAAAAGACTCGTCGATGCGCCTGGCCGCACAGGCCGTCAAAGATGGCGAGGCGCACGCCTGTGTTTCAGCAGGCAATACGGGGGCTTGGATGGCGATCTCGCGCTACATTCTTAAAACTATCCCAGGTATTGACCGTCCTGCGATCGCATCAGTCATGCCGAACCAAAAGGGTAACAAGACTGTCATGCTCGATCTGGGGGCCAATGTAGATTGCACGCCCGAGCATTTGTTGCAGTTTGCCATCATGGGGACCGCACTGGCTCAGGTTGGTTCGACCGGGCAGCAGCCCAGCGTTGGCCTGCTCAATATCGGCGAAGAAGTCATCAAAGGCAACGAAACGGTCAAGCAGACTGCTGAACTCTTGCGCAAAAGTTCTTTGAATTTTTACGGCAACGTCGAAGGCGATGACATATTCAAAGGTACGGTCGACGTGGTGGTTTGCGATGGCTTTGTCGGTAATGTTGCCCTGAAAAGCGCCGAAGGTCTGGCGCATTTGATTGGGTCATATATGCGCGAAGAATTCAAACGTAATGCGCTGACAAAAGTCATGGGCCTGCTTGCCATGCCCGTACTCAACCGTTTTCGCTATCGCCTGGATAATCGTCGCCTCAACGGTGCCGCCTTGCTTGGTTTGCGTGGCATCGTCATTAAAAGTCATGGTTCCGCGGATGCCTATGCATTTGGCTTTGCCTTGCAGCGCGCGCGTGACGCTGTGTTGAATGGCTTGCTTGAGCGCACAACAATTGCGATTGCGCAATTAACGCAGACTGCCGCGGCAACTGAAACTGTTCGTTCCGGAGACCCCGCATGAGTGCGTCCATGCCTTTTTCCCGCATTATTGGCTCGGGTAGTTTTTTGCCTCCCAATCTGGTGACTAACGAAGCACTTGCCGCTGATATGGCGACCCGTCAGATCGAAACCTCCGACGAGTGGATTGCCGAACGCACAGGGATCCGTCAGCGCTATATCGCTGATCGGGGCGTTAAAACCAGCGCACTCGCGACCGAAGCCGCACGACGCGCGCTGGCAGATGCGGGTGTTGATGCCAGCGAAGTTGATCTCATTATTGTGGCGACTTCCACCGCAGATTTTGTATTTCCGAGCACCGCCTGTATTGTTCAGGCAGGGCTGGGCAATAAAGGCGCCGCGGCCTTTGATGTGCAGGCAGTTTGCAGCGGCTTTGTCTATGCGCTGACAACGGCAGACAGTTTTATCCGTGCCGGACGTGCCAAGTGCGCCGTTGTCATCGGTGCTGAGGTTTTTTCCAGCATCCTTGACTGGAATGACCGTGGTACCTGCGTACTGTTTGGCGATGGCGCCGGCGCAGTTGTCTTGCAGGCGAGCGACACGCCAGGCATTATCGGTGCTGAGTTGCATGCCGATGGCAGTCAGATGAATATTTTGACGGCAGCGGGTAATGTGGCCTACGGGCAGGTGACCGGTGATCCTTTCCTGCGTATGGATGGCCAGGCGGTATTCAAGCAGGCCGTGACGGTCCTTGATCGTTCTGCACGTTCAGTGACTGCTGATGCAGGTCTGACGATGGCGGATGTGGACTGGATGATCCCCCATCAGGCTAATTTACGTATTTTGACATTCCTCGCCCGTAAACTGGATGTACCCCTCGAAAAAGTCGTGGTCACGGTTGATCAGCACGCGAATACTTCTGCTGCAAGCATCCCGCTTGCGCTGGACGTAGCGCGTCGCGATGGGCGGATTCAGTCAGGACAGTTAGTCCTGTTGCAGGGTGTCGGTGGTGGATTCACCTGGGGCTCTGTACTAGTCAGGATGTGATGTTTTTCATAACAGCCTTGTTTTTAGCTTATTGACGATAACTATGAAATTTGCCTTCGTATTTCCAGGTCAGGGTTCCCAGTCTGTTGGCATGATGGACGCATGGGCGTCTCATCCCGCCGCGATGAAAGTGATTGCTGATGCCTCAGCTGCCCTTGGCGAGGACCTTGGTGCCTTAATGGCACAAGGTCCTGCAGAGCAGTTGAGCCTGACCACCAACACACAGCCGGCGATGTTGACCGCTGGCGTGGCGATGTTTGAAGCCTGGCGTGCAGCGGGCGGACCGGATGCCTCGATGATGGCTGGCCATAGTCTGGGAGAGTATGCGGCCCTGACCGCAGCGGGTTCGCTTGATCTGGCTGATGCTGTTCGTTTGGTGCGTATTCGTGCGGATGCGATGCAGGCTGCTGTCCCGGTCGGTACGGGTGCCATGGCGGCTGTGTTGGGTCTGGATGATGATTCCGTTCGCGCAGCGTGCGCCGAAGCCGCACAAGGTGAGATCGTTGAGGCAGTTAATTTCAACGCCCCTGCACAGGTTGTGATTGCAGGACATGCCGAGGCCGTTCAGCGCGCAATGACTGCCGCCAAGGCTCGTGGTGCCAAGCGTGCGATGCTATTGCCCGTTTCCGCACCTTTTCATTCCAGCTTGCTCAAGCCTGCGGCTGATGTCCTTTCCAAAGCACTGGCAACGGTGAGCGTTAATGTGCCCGCCGTATCAGTGATTAACAATGTGGATGTGGCAATCACTCAGGATCCAGCAGCTATTCGCGATGCACTGGTGCGTCAGGCCTGGCATGCTGTGCGTTGGGTTGAAATCATTCAGGCCATGAAAGCACAGGGTATTACCCATGTAGTCGAGTGTGGTCCGGGTAAAGTACTTTCTGGTATGGTCAAACGCATCGAGCCCGACATGGTCGCCCTGTCGGTCACCGATCCGGAGTCGATGCAGGCAGCTCTTGACACACTGGCTGCTGCAGCCTGAGGATTTGATGATGGATTTAAAAGATAAAGTTGCACTGGTGACTGGCGCCTCGCGCGGCATTGGCAAGGCAATTGCCCGTGAATTAGCCTCACGTGGTGCGATCGTAATTGGTACCGCCACAACGGACGCTGGTGCGCAGGGCATTACTGAGATGCTTGCCCCACACGGTGGACGTGGCG
Organism: uncultured beta proteobacterium; assembly: GCA_903865015.1. Classification (GTDB taxonomy): domain Bacteria; phylum Pseudomonadota; class Gammaproteobacteria; order Burkholderiales; family Burkholderiaceae_B; genus Zwartia. The sequence continues at coordinate 6,345 of CAIPID010000282.1, forward strand.
TAGTACTGAATGTGACGGATGTGCCCGCATGTGACGCTCTGATCGATGCGTTAGGTAAGGAATCTGCCGGCGGACCGCATATCCTTGTCAATAATGCCGGTATTACCCGCGATACGCTCGCAATGCGCATGAAAGACGAAGATTGGGATGCGGTCCTCGAAACCAACCTGACCTCTGTTTTTCGTCTCTCGCGCGCTGTGATGCGCAGTATGATGAAGGCACGCTGGGGGCGTATTATTAATATCACCTCCGTCGTGGGCTCAAGCGGTAATCCTGGACAGGCTAACTACGCGGCAGCCAAGGCTGGCGTGGCAGGGATGTCCCGTGCGCTTGCCCGCGAGCTCGGTAGTCGTGGTGTCACAGTAAACTGTGTCGCACCTGGCTTTATTGAAACAGACATGACCAGTGAGCTGGGCGAGTCCCAGACTGCTGCCTTACTTGGGCAAATCCCTCTCGGAAGACTGGGTTCTGCCTCCGATATTGCACACGCGGTTGCCTTTTTGGCATCGCCGAATGCTAGTTACATTACAGGTACGACTTTGCACGTGAATGGCGGCATGTACTTGTAATAGGTTTTTTTCTCCCGGTTAGCTATAATTCGCCGGACTTTTTCCTTTTGGAGATCTGCATGGAAAGCATCGAACAGCGCGTCAAGAAGATTGTCGCTGAACAACTTGGCGTTAACGAAGCCGAAATCAAAAACGCCTCCTCCTTCCTGGATGACCTCGGCGCCGATTCGCTCGATATGGTCGAGCTGGTTATGGCACTCGAAGACGAGTTCGAAACTGAAATCCCTGACGAAGAAGCTGAAAAGATCACTACTGTTCAGCAGGCAGTGGACTACATCACTTCGCGCTCCAAGTAATTATCAATTCGCGGCATCAAGCGGAGTGATCCGCTGAGCTGTCGGGCGGTTGAGGCGATTAGTGTGCAGGTATCCCGGGGCGGTCGCGCTGGGTGTCTGCTCATTGAGTGTCTTGGCCGCCTTTATCACATATAAGGAGTGATCCGTGAAACGACGTGTCGTCATTACAGGCCTTGGGATCGTATGCCCAGTGGGTAACGATATCGCTTCAGCCTGGGACAATATCGTTAACGGTCGGTCCGGAATCGGACGGATTACACGTTTTGACCCGGCCGCGTTTAATGCGCACATTGCAGGTGAAGTCAAAGGTTTTGACATCACTACGCTGATTCCCCAAAAAGAAGCACGCACAATGGATACCTTTATCCATTATGGGATTGCTGCGGGCGTGCAGGCCTGGAAAGACTCAGGCCTCGAAATCACGGAAGCCAACGCCGAGCGAGTGGGCGTCATCATTGGTTCGGGTATCGGTGGTCTGCAGCGTATCGAAGAAACGCAGACAGATTATCTCGAACGTGGTCCTCGCCGTATTTCTCCGTTTTTTGTTCCTGCCTCATTAATCAACCTGATCTCCGGTCAGTTGTCGATCATGCTCGGTCTCAAAGGCCCGTCCTACGCCGTTGTTTCAGCTTGCACGACAGGCCTGCATTCAATTGGTGACGCGGCACGCCTGATCGAGTACGGTGATGCGGATGTCATGGTTGCAGGCGGTGCAGAGTCGACCGTGTCCCCATTAGGCATCGGTGGCTTTGCAGCGATGCGCGCGCTTTCGCAGCGCAATGATGATCCAACGACTGCTTCGCGTCCCTGGGACCGTGACCGTGATGGTTTCGTCCTTGGCGAGGGCGCAGGCGTACTGGTACTCGAGGAATATGAGCACGCTAAAAAACGCGGCGCACGTATTTATGGTGAGTTTGCGGGTTATGGCATGAGCTCGGATGCGCATCACATCACGGCCCCTGACCGTGATGGCCCACGCCGTGGCGTCGTCAATGCTTTGCGTAATGGCGGGATCAATGCCGACGAAGTCGATTACGTTAATGCGCACGGTACCTCTACTCCGCTAGGTGACAGAAATGAAACCGAAGCCCTGAAACTTGCGTTTGGTGATCACGCTAAAAAACTCGTGATCAACTCAACCAAGTCGATGACCGGTCACTTGCTGGGTGCCGCAGGCGGTATTGAGGCTGTATTTACAACACTTGCCGTACACCACCAGATCTCCCCGCCAACGATCAATATTTTCAATCAGGACCCTGAGTGCGATCTTGACTACTGCGCAAATACCGCGCGGCAGATGAAGATCGATGTGGCCTTGTCGAATTCATTTGGTTTTGGTGGAACCAACGGTTCTATGGCTGTGCGTCGTCTTTGATCGCAGCTTGACCGATGGCTTAAGTCTTTGCGTGCCACTGTCCCGCCCCAGGCGGGCAGTGGTTACGGAATGCATCGCTTTGGCGGGAGCTAGCTCGGCTCTCACACTTGCTGCCTTTTGGGCAGACCTTCCCTTACTGATCGTGATCTCTGTGGCGTGCCTGCCTGGGCTACATGTCCTGTTTGCTTCGTTAAGTCGCAGGCCTAAAATGCCTCAATATTTATACCTGCACCCCTATCAGTCGTGGAGTCTCGGCGACTTGAACAGTAAAAATAACCAGTCAGTGCACCTGAAACAGAAGTGGCAGCATTTTTTTGGTTTGACGCTTAGCTTGAAAATCCTCAATTGCCCCCATAACAAGCAGGAAACTGTCAAAATCACTGTGTGGCGCTGCAATATCGCTCCTGATATCTATCGTCGGATCTGTGTGATGGTTGCCTGGAGGCTGGATCAGCCCCAGACTGAGCAAAAAATGGAGATAGTGTGACTGAGCGCGACGTAGATGCTGAATTAGTCGCCCGTGTGCAAAACGGCGATAAAAAGGCATTTGACCTGTTGGTATTGAAATATCAACGCAAAATTATGCGGCTACTGTCGCGGATGATCCGCGACCCAGCCGAGACTGAGGACGTGGCACAGGAGGCTTTCATCAAAGCCTACCGAGCATTGCCACAATTCAGGGGAGATAGCGCCTTTTATACCTGGCTTTATCGTATTGCGATCAATACCGCACGCAACTGGCTGGCTACAAATAAACGTCGTCCGAGCACTTCTTCTTCATTTGAGAACGAAGAAGGTGAAACTTTTGACGAATCCGAGAACCTAACAGACAACAGTACCCCTGAGTCAGAGCTTGCCAGTCGTGAAATTGCACGGACGGTGAACAAGGCGATCGAGGACTTGCCAGAAGAATTGCGCAACGCCATTGTGATGCGCGAGATCGATGGCATGACCTATGAGGACATTGCTCAAAGCATGAACTGCCCCATCGGTACTGTGCGTTCTCGAATTTTTCGGGCCCGCGAGGCTATTGCGACACGGTTACGTCCAATTATGGGCAATACCAGTGACAAACGCTGGTAAGGACAGAAAATCATGCAAGACTTAAAACAGAATCAGAGCAACCAGAACATCTCGATTGACGAGCTTTCAGTCTCGATTTCAGCCTGGATGGATGGCGACCAACAAGCCTCGATGCCGGACGTCCTGAAAACCGAACAGGGTAAAGAAACCTGGCAGCTTTATCACCTGATTGGGGATGCGCTGCGTACGCCTGAGCTCGCGCAGCCACCGGCAGTTGAATTCTCCAGTCGCGTTGCGCAGGCGATCGCCGCAGAACCCACCATCCTCGCCCCAGGGGCTCTGGCGACACAACAGAGCACTTCATGGATGCGTCGTTATGGTTGGCCTAGTTTTGCGATGGCTGCTGCTGTCGCAAGCGTAGTGTGGGTTGCACGTCCTTTCTTAGTCCCTGAAATGAGTGACGCAGCACCTCAGGTGGCTATGTCCGCTCCTGCGAGTATTGTCGCGTCGAGTCTCGACCCATCAAGCGTGCAATCCTATGTCAGTGCGCACAGACAGGTGTCAGGACCTGCGGCAGTCAGGCAGGTCTCATTTGGAGTTGATAAATAATGGTCGCGGTGACTGCAAAAACGGTGGTTCTGCTCGTGACGAGCGCACTGGCCGTGTTGACCGCAGGCGCGCAAGCGCAAGTGCCTTTAGCGGTGGCGCCTCAATCCCAGGCGCAACCTCTGGCAGATTCAAAATTATTGTCACAAATTCAGCGCGCCGCCCATTCGCTTAATTACGCCGGCGTATTCACTTATCAGCAGGGTGGGGCGATTGAGTCTTCGCGCCTGGCGCATGGCTTTGATGGTCAGAACGAAACAGAAAAACTGGAGCTGCTTGATGGTCCGGCGCGCGAGTATTTGCGGCGCAACGAAGACGTGCAGTGCCTGATCCCTGAGCAAAAAACTGTCTTGCTTGAAAAGCAACGTGGTGATCGTTTCCCTGGGCTTTTACTTTCCAACACGCAATCGATCGATGAGAATTACAGTGTGCGACCTTTGCCTCAACCTATGCGCGTGGCGGGCAGGACGTGCCAGTTGATTGATGTTGCACCACGTGATGCTGCGCGCTATGGTTACCGGTTGTGTGCCGATATAGAAACAGGGCTGTTACTCAAGGCGCAAACAATCAACACGGATGGACACGTCGTTGAACAAGTCGCGTTCACAGAAATCGCGATTGGTTCTGCGGTCGCGCAAAATCTCTTGCAACCCTCATGGCCCATCGCGGGTTGGACCGTTTTGGAGCCAGTACAAAAAACGGTTGATTTGAAATCATTGGGCTGGAACATCCATGCGCCCGCAGGCTTTGCGCCCACATCGCAGTTGCAACAGTTTTTTGCTGATAATAAAGTCGTTCATCAGATGGTGTTGTCAGATGGTTTAGCAACTATTTCAATATTTATTGAACCTTATCTGAATGAGCGGTCTGACTATAAACCCCTTGGTGCTGCACAGGTCGGCTCTGTGAATCTCTATGGGGTAAGAGTTGCAAATTTCTGGCTGACTGTTCTGGGTGAAGTGCCGGCTTCCACTCTCGAAAAGTTTGCGCAGTCCATTCAATACGCACCTAACGCAGCCTCAAAATAGCAGGCTGCGCAGGGAGCAAGAAAAACGGAGTTCAAGATGCGAGATCTGTATCAGTCATATCTGTATCTGCCCGCTGACCGTGCGCGTCGCGCATTGGTCGCCCTCATGCTTGGGGTCGTCCTGGTTGCAGGTGGTGTTCATACACAACAAGCACACGCACAAAACGTAGCGTTGCCTGATTTCACGACCATTGTCGAAAAGGCAGAGCCTGCAGTGGTCAATATCCGAACCACCGCAAAAGTAAGCGCACGTGGGCAGGCGCCAGGCGGCGGCCAGGATCCTTACGAGATGTTCAGACATTTCTTCGGTCCTGATTTTCAGCCTCCCGGACCAGGCGGTAAGGGCGGTCCACCACAGCAAGGCCCGCGTGGCAAGCGTGCTGAACCCGAGGAGCGTACAGTTCCACGCGGTGTGGGTTCCGGCTTCTTTATTTCAGAAGATGGTTTCGTTTTGACGAATCATCATGTGGTGGCCGATGCGACAGAAATTTTCATAACACTGACGGATGGTCGCGAATTCAAAGCCAAGTTGATTGGTAGTGATGAGCGCACTGATGTGGCATTACTCAAAGTCGATGCCAAAGGTATGTCGATTCTTCCAGTTGGAGATGCGAAACAACTTAAAAAAGGTCAGTGGGTATTAGCCATTGGTTCTCCTTTCGGCCTAGACTCAACTGTGACCTCTGGTATTGTTAGCGCGCTGGGTCGTGATACGGGTGACTATCTGCCCTTTATCCAGACTGATGTCGCTGTCAATCCCGGTAACTCGGGTGGTCCCTTGCTAAATATGAAAGGCGAAGTGGTCGGTATCAATTCGCAGATCGTTTCGCGCAGCGGTGGATCAATGGGGATTTCGTTAGCGATCCCGATCAACGAGGCCATGGTTGTCGTTGAGCAGCTCCGTGCTTCTGGCAAGGTTGTCCGCGGTCGTATTGGTGTGCAGATCGGTGAGGTCAGCAAGGATGTGTCCGCTGCCATTGGCTTGCCCAAGGCTGAAGGCGCCATGGTCAGCGGTGTCGAGCAAGATGCCCCTGCAGACAAGGCTGGTATTTTGGCTGGCGACGTGATTACCAGCTTTAACGGCAAGCCAATCAACAAATTCTCTGATTTGCCCCGTCTGGTTGGTGAGGTCAAACCAGGTACCTCTGCGCCGATAGAGGTCTGGCGTAAGGGTAAGGTCGTCAAGCTCAAGGTCACAGTGGGCGAGATGAAGGCTGATCCTAAGGCTGTCGCCAAGGCAGAAGAAGCCAAACCCGCTGAGGCGACCACAACGGTGCTTGGTATGGATGTGGTGCCGGTCGAGGCTGATCTGCAGACTAAATTACGCATCAAAGGTGGCGTGCAGGTCAGTTCCGTCGAAGGCCCTGCCAGTTCGGCGGGGATCGCCGAGGGTGACATTATTCTGGCAGCAAACGACACGGACATCACCAGTCCAGAGCAATTTGCCAAGTTTGTAGCCGGTCTGGATAAAACCCGTCCGGTTGGCTTGATGCTGCGCCGGGGTGATCAAACTCAGTGGGTAGCGGTTAAACCCACAAAATAAGACAAGACCGGCTAGAATAGCGGTTTGACGCAAAAGGGGCGCAAGGCGCCCCTTTTGCTTGCTGGCTCACTTCTTAGGCTCTATGCAGCACATTCGCAATTTCTCCATCATTGCCCATATTGATCATGGCAAATCAACGCTCGCAGACCGGCTGATTCAGCGCTGCGGGGGGTTGGCCGCCCGTGAGATGTCCGCTCAGGTTCTGGATTCGATGGATATCGAACGTGAGCGTGGCATCACGATCAAGGCACAGACTGCCGCCCTGCACTATAAAGCGCTTGACGGCAATATTTACAACCTTAATCTGATCGATACCCCCGGACACGTCGACTTTTCCTACGAGGTCAGTCGTTCGTTGTCCGCCTGCGAAGGCGCGTTGCTGGTGGTCGATGCTTCCCAGGGCGTTGAGGCGCAGACGGTTGCTAACTGCTACACGGCGATTGAGCTGGGTGTCGAGGTCGTACCCATCCTGAACAAAATGGATTTGCCCCAGGCAGATCCAGAGAGCGCGCGTGCAGAGGTTGAAGACGTCATCGGCATCGATGCGACGGATGCTATTTTGGCGAGTGCCAAAACGGGCATGGGCATTGATGAGATCCTTGAGGCAGTGGTTGCGCGGATCCCTGCCCCTAAAGGCGATCCAACAGCGCCGTTACAGGCCTTGATTGTTGACTCCTGGTTTGATAATTACGTCGGTGTCGTGATGCTGGTGCGTATTATCAATGGCGTGCTCAAGCCCAAAGACCGTATTACGTTTATGGCGACTGGTGCGATGCACTTGTGCGAGCAGACCGGTGTGTTTACACCAAAATCCGTGCCGCGTGCGCACTTGTCGGCAGGTGAGGTGGGCTTTGTCACGGCCGGTATTAAAGAGCTCAAAGACGCCAAGGTTGGTGACACCATTACGCTCACCGCCAAACCAGCGGCTGAGGCGTTGCCAGGTTTTAAAGAGGTCAAGCCTCAGGTGTTTGCGGGTCTCTATCCGGTTGAGAGTAGCGAGTACGACCAGCTGCGTGACTCGCTCGAAAAGCTCAAGCTCAATGACTCGGCATTGATGTTCGAACCTGAGGTATCTCAGGCGCTGGGTTTTGGATTCCGTTGCGGATTCCTCGGTTTGCTGCATATGGAAATTGTTCAGGAACGACTCGAGCGTGAGTTTGATATGGACATCATCACCACGGCACCTTCGGTCGTCTACGAAGTTGTACTACGTGATAACGAGGTCATCCATATTGAAAGCCCTTCGCGCATGCCTGAAGTGGGTAAGTTTATCGAGGTGCGTGAGCCGATCGTGAATGTGACGCTGTTCATGCCACAGGAATACGTTGGGCCTGTGATGACCCTGTGCACCACTAAGCGTGGTGTCCAGCTGGATATGACTTATCACGGTCGTCAGGTGCATCTGCATTATGAGATCCCGCTGGCCGAGATTGTGCTGGACTTCTTTGATAAGTTGAAATCCGTATCACGCGGCTATGCCTCGATGGATTACGAATTTAAAGAGTATCGGGCCGCCGACGTGGTCAAGGTTGATCTGTTGATCAATACCGATAAGGTCGATGCGTTATCGACGATCTGTCATCGTTCCAATGCACGCTATCGGGCTCGGGATGTCGTATCAAAGATGCGAGAACTGATTCCTCGTCAGATGTATGACGTAGCGATTCAGGCCGCGATCGGAGCTGAGATTATTGCCCGCGAAAACGTCAAAGCTTTGCGTAAAAACGTGCTGGCCAAGTGCTACGGTGGCGATATCAGCCGTAAGAAAAAACTGCTTGAAAAGCAGAAGGCCGGTAAAAAACGCATGAAACAAGTCGGCAGTGTCGAGATCCCGCAAGAAGCCTTCCTGGCGATCCTGCAGGTCGATAGCTAATCCGAATTTAATCGTCAACAGGTTGAGCTGATGAGCTGGAACTTTGCATTAATTTTATTTGTGTTGCTTGTCGTGACGGGCATTGTCTGGACGCTGGATCGCTTTTCACTTAGAGCAAAGCGACGTCAAAAAGTCGAGGATGCGCTTGCGCTGGCCCGTCCAAGCTGGTCCGCCTTGCCACCCGCTGAGGTGCAAGCGCGCGAAGAGCAAATCCGTGCTGAGCTGGGCCGCATGCCGTGGTGGGTTGAGTATGGCGTGAGCTTTTTTCCCGTCATTTTATTTGTCTTTGTATTGCGCTCATTCATTGTTGAACCTTTTCGTATCCCCTCTGGTTCGATGTTGCCGACTTTGCAATCCGGCGATTTGATTCTGGTCAACAAGTTCACCTATGGTTTGCGTCTGCCTGTGATTGATACCAAAGTTATTCCAGTCGGATCACCCCAGCGCGGTGATGTGATGGTGTTTCGTTACCCGTTGGATCCTTCAGTTGATTACATCAAACGTGTTGTGGGCCTACCCGGAGATGAGGTGGCCTATCTGGATAAAAAGCTCTTTATCAATGGTAAAGAGGTCCCTCGCAAGCGAGATGGTGAGTATTTTGAGCCGGATCGTGTGGCGTATACCGCACAGTTTACAGAACAACTGGGTGATGTCTCGCACGAAATCCTGCTTGATGAGCGAGGATCGCAGAATTTAGCACCAATTTCAAACTTTCCGTATCGTGATAAATGTGAATACCTACGTAATGGCATCCGATGCACCGTGCCGGCGGGTGTTTACTTTATGATGGGTGATAACCGCGACAATAGCCTTGATAGCCGTTACTGGGGATTTGTCCCAGAAGCCAACATCGTAGGACGTGCCTTTTTCATCTGGATGAATTTTGGCAGCCTGGGTCGCATTGGTCCTTTCCATTGATTGTGCTTATTTATTAATGTCACTTGCCGTACTAGAAACCTCTCTCGAATATAAGTTTTCTAAGCCTGCTCTGCTGGAGCAGGCCCTGACCCATCGCAGCCATGGCGCGCGTCACAACGAACGCCTTGAGTTTCTGGGTGACTCGGTGCTCAGCGTTGCGGTCGCAGCTTTGCTGTTCAATCATTACGGCACGCTCGACGAGGGCGATCTGTCCCGTGTGCGTGCCAATCTAGTGAAACAATCCTCACTTGCCGATATTGCCCAAAAACTCGATCTCTCGCGCTTTTTGCGTTTGGGTGAGGGGGAGCTCAAAAGTGGAGGTTTTCGGCGCCCTTCGATCCTTGCTGATACCTTTGAGGCGATTCTGGCCGCTGTCTATCTGGATGGTGGCTTTATTGAGGCGCAAGCACTGATTGAGCGGCTCTACATCCCGATCCTTGAAAACGTCGACCCCTTAACGCTGGGCAAGGATGCCAAGACTTTGCTGCAAGAATTCCTGCAGAGTCGCAAACTTGCGTTGCCGATCTATAACGTTGTCGCAACGACCGGTGCTGCGCATAGTCAGCAATTTGAGGTGGAATGTTGTATTCCTGCACTTGATATCAAAGTCACCGCGCCCGGCTCGAGTCGTCGTGCGGCAGAGCAGTCGGCTGCAAAGCTTGCGCTCGAGGGTGCTGAGGCGGCCAGCCCAGCACCCCTTAAAAAGCGTTCTACCCGGGCGCGCAAAACGGCACAACTTACGCTGCCGGTTGCGGTTGCCCAGGAGCTTAAATGACAGAAACAGCACATCGCTGTGGTTACATTGCAGTCGTCGGTCGTCCCAACGTGGGCAAGTCCACTCTGACTAATGCACTGATTGGTTCAAAAATCACTATCGTTTCGCGTAAAGCGCAAACCACCCGTCACCGTATTCAAGGCGTGCTGACGCGAGAGCACGAGCAGTTCGTGTTTGTGGATACCCCGGGCTTTCAGACGCGACATGGCGGTGCCATGAATGTCATGATGAACCGCGTGGTGACCCAGACCCTCGCTGATGTGGATGTGGTGTTGTTTGTGGTTGAGGCAGGCAAGTGGTCGCCTGGTGACGCCAAGCTGCTGACCCTGCTGCATAATCCAAAAAAAACCATTCTGGTGATCAGTAAGATCGACCAGATTAAAAATCGGGACGAACTCTATCCCTTTGTGGCCAAGATCGCCTCGCTGTATAACTTCAGCGCGATTGTCCCAGTGAGTGCGAATAAAAAGCACCAGCTCGATCAGTTGCTTGATGAGGTTGCAAAACGCCTGCCTGAAAACGATGCTTTTTTCGAGCCTGATACGCTGACTGATCGCTCAATGCGTTTTATCGCAGCCGAGTTGATTCGTGAAAAAATCTTCCGTCTGGTGGGTGATGAGTTGCCTTACGGCAGCACCGTCACGATTGAGCAATGGGACGAGACGGATAAAGGTGTGAGCATTGCAGCTTGCGTCATCGTTGAGCGGGAGAGTCATCGCCCGATGTTGCTGGGTGTTGGTGGCACGCACATGAAACGTATTGCTTCCGAGGCGCGCCAGGATATGGCAAAGTTGTTGGATAAACCCGTCCACCTTGAGGTGTATATCAAGGTGCGCAAGGGCTGGGCGGATAAAGCCGCAAGCCTGCGCGATCTGGGTTATGAGTAAACGCGTATTACGCATACTTGATACGCCGGGCTACGTATTGCATACAACGGCCTGGCGTGAAACTTCCCTTGTAGTTCAAATATTTTCCAGAGATCACGGCTGGGTCACCATGGTGGCCAAGGGTGCCAAACGCCCACATTCCGTACTCAGACCCGCCTTATCTGTCTTTCAGCCCTTGTTGCTGTCATGGACAGGCGCGGGCGAGGTTAAAACACTCATCCGTGCCGAATGTGCCGGCGTGCACGCACTGCCTGGTTCAGCCATGATGTCCTGCTGGTATATGAATGAACTGCTGTTTCGTTTATTACCGCACGAGGACTCTCACCCCGCTTTATTTGATGCGTATGTCATTGCGATGCAGCGTCTCGCTGCAGGCGAATCGGCTGCAGGTGCTTTGCGCAGATTTGAATGGATTTTGTTGCAAGAGACGGGGTATGGTCTGGATGCGGAAGAGCCAGACTTCGACGATCCGCAGATTGAACCGGATCTGAGAGTGAAATTGCGTGCCAGACTCTCCGATCATTTGACGGGAAAGCCGCTGGCAACACGTCAGGTCTTGATGTCGTTGCAGCGTTATCAGGCGCCTAAATAAAAATCAAACCATTATTTTCTATTCAGCAACAAGTCGTAAATGGGTTCTTGTTTCAGAACGGCTGGTATCAAGGTGCACATCACACTTGAAATGAGCAAGGGAATCATTAATTCCACTTTGCCACTCATTTCTACTACCAGCAAAATGCCTGTTAAAGGCGACCTGACGACAACCATAAAAAATGCCCCCATCCCCACGAGTGCAAAAGAGATGAGGTCGAGCTGACCTAGGTGCGTAGCAGCGAGTATGGGGTTGATCAGGAGTACAAAAATGACGCCCAAGCCTGATCCCATGAGGAGCAGGGGGGTGAATAATCCGCCAGGCACCCCCGTCATGTAGCTCATTGGACCTAGAAAAAAACGCACTGCGAGCATCAATGCGAGCGGTAGCAAAAAAGATTGCTTGCTTAAAATTTCCTCAACTTGTGGCCCACCTCCACCAGCCCATTCAGGAAAGAAATAGGCAAGTAGGCCAACACCTGCGCCAATAAGCATGGCTTTAACGACCGGGGAGACCTGGTGAAAAGAGTCCCCAATGTTTAATGCACCGATTACTGTTTTGCTATATAGCACGCCAATCAAGCTGATCAAGATCGAAAGTAATACATAGAAACATAGGCTGACCCCGTTGTCGGGCAACAGATCCCCTACGACAAACTCAACTGAGTTTCCAAAATAACTCCGAAAAACAATCATTCCGGTACAGACTGCGGTTAAAGAAACCATCAATCTTTTAATCGAAACCTTTTTAGCGATTTCTTCTACTGAAAAGGCAATGCCAGCGAGCGGCGCATTAAACGCAACCGATAATCCAGCTCCTGCGACGGCTGTGTATAACAATGATTGTTCAATGGCTTTGAGGCGAAACAGCTTTCCACACTCAGACCCGATCACTGCGGCTATTTGAACGGTAGGGCCTTCTTTGCCCAAAGCCATTCCGGAGCTTATCGATAGCAAACCGCCGACGAATTTAATCGGTAAGGCCCTGAATCTGCTCGGTGTGGCCCCTTTCTGCATCACTGCCTCTACGTGCTGGATGCCGCTGCCGATTGTGGTTGGTTCCAGTTTGACTAAAAATCGTGCGAAACCTACACATACACCAGCTATCAAAGCGGTCACAACAAAACCAGGGATCAGCCAATTACCATCGGCCTCATGAAGATAAGTAACAAACATAACCATCTTGCTGCCTATCGTGTTCAATAGGCTACGAAATGCGCCCCCTACCAGACCAACGAGCGCGCCTGCGATAGCCGCGACGATAAGTAGTCTGAAAAGCTCAAAGGGTGAATCAGAGGGATCGTTTGTTTGCGGCACTGTCATTGATTACCCTTTCATAGCAAATACGTTTTCTTTGGAAAATTAACCAGATTTTTAATCTGCGCAAGATTAATCTAGCTCGATATTTGCAGCCTGAGCGACGAACTGCCACTTTTGAATTTCAGCTGCGATAAAAACTTCTGTTTGTTCGGGTGTCATGTTGATAGGCTCAAACGCTATTTCAGCCAGACGGGCAATGTATTGCGGATTAGTGACGATTTTTTGATTCCATTCGCGCAACGTTGTTTGGATTGCTGCAGGGGTTTTAACCGGAACTGCAATGCCCCACCAGGAACTTGATACGATCTCAGGCATGCCGAGTTCGGTAAAAGTCGGCACTTCAGGCAAAGGCTTGAGACGCGCCGGGTGGGCGACGGCAAGAGCTTTAAGTTTGCCCTCGGCGATCAACGCTTGGAAAGTGCTCAGATCATTGACGTTGAGTGTGACCTCGCCACTCAATACAGCCATGGTCGCGGGAGCACCGCCCTTGTATGGGACATGCAATAGTTCTGTGCCAGTTTTGGTGCGAAAAAGCTCAGCACCCATTTGCACGATGCTACCGGTGCCGGCTGAGGAGTAGCTCAGTTTGCCGGGCTCTTTTTTTGCTAGGGCGATGAGTTCGGCGATGTTGTTGACGGGCACGGAAGGGCCCACCACCAACAGGTGAGGCGCATCCGCGATCAGGCCGATCATCGAAAAATCTTTTTGGAAGTTGTACGGCAGTTTCTTTTGGACGACTTGGTTAATCACGCTTGTGCTGGCTGTACTGAATAAAATGGTATAGCCATTTGGTTCGGCACGCACTGCGTTTTGGGTACCAATGATGCCAGCGGCTCCCGCCATGTTTTCCACTACAACAGCCTGGCCTGCTAACTTTGAAAGAAGTTGTGCGTAGAGTCGGGCCACGATATCACTGGGGCCTCCCGCAGGAAAGGGGACGATCAGCTGGAGTTGGCGGCTAGGATAGGGGGCAGAGGTTTGTGCCTGCGCCGAAGCATGAACGATGCCCACGCTGGCGATTGATGCTGCAAGCCATTTGACGAGGCGAAACGTATTCATCAGGTAATCCGCGAAGCTAAGTATTCGGTTGGTCTAAAGGGGTCACGCAAGTCGCGAAATTGATCTGCGTTCGGATAAAGCCTCCACTGTGCAGGCTGTACGATAATCTGTCAAAGCCTGTTTTAGACATCTTAGGTGACTGCGCCCAGATACCATTTTGTAAATATCTTGTTATCGTATGTTCGAGGATCCGTGGACTGAGTCCCGGAAAGAAGCTCTGTACAAGCGTGACGATCATGGCTGGTGTTTGTGCGTGCATCCATGTCAGGAGTTCACACAGTACATCGTTGAGTGCTGTAAATGCTAAATGATGCTTATCCCACCCGTCTCGTGAGCAAATCAGCGTCGTGTAGACCGTCGGCCCGCGTGTGTGCCCAGCGTATAGTAATTGATAGTCTGGATCGGTTAGTAGCTCGCTCGCGAGTGGTTCGAAAAGGTGTGCGGCATCAAGTGTCCCAGCTTTCAGCGCTTGAATTTGCTCGTTCATACTGAGTCCACGCTTAAGTGAAGACTCTATTTTCGCGACATTCAAACCTAGGTCTCGCAAGTCAGCTTGCAGGCACAACCATGGTGTTGGCACTTCGGAGACCAGCGCCAGACGCAATTGTCGGAGTTGCGCGAGCTCAAAGCGGCCAAGGTTTTTTTTACCAATTAAAAAAAATGGATCGCGTGCAACCACCTCCCCGAAACACAGCAGGGACTGACCGTTGGCGGGCGTCGTGTCATGGTCTTTCATTACGCGCATGGGACCACCCCAAGTCAGATCGACTGAGCCATTTTTAATCGACTCAATGGCTCCACCTGGCGAGCCTGGTGGTAACCATTTGAGCTCAAATCCAGCCTGCTCGGCGAGACCCAGAGTTTTGAGTAAATAAAACGGTGTATAAAAAATAGCTCTAAAGTTTTCGGCGAGTGTAAGGGTCATATTGGACAACGTGAATTCTTGATTCTGAACAATCTGAGCTTACTTTATTGGCTACCGAGCCCGAGAGTTTTTTCTGGATAGCCGGCTACGTCAAAATAAGTCTCTTCACCAAGCTGTTGATATTTGAGAACAGTAACATGGCCTTGAGAATCAACATCTGAGCGTAACTCCACTGTGGTTGAGACCGGAATTTGACCGCCAGGCATGGCCTCGGTAAGAAGACGGCCCTTTAGGTTTCCATTGGATTTGATGGGGAGTTTGAGGAGCTGAGCAATCGTGATTCCAATATCAGCATTACTTGTAGGCAGGGTATCAACATAATGATATTTAAAACTTGGCCCAATAGCTCCCATGATGTTCATCGTGTCTGCCCTCGAAAAGCTACCGTGCATGCCTTGACCTTGTTGCAAGATGTGATCTGCTACCGTGACCCCACAGGCGGTAGGATCTTGGCAGCCTTGGCTGTAGCTGGTGAAATTAACTACGATATCAGGTGTCGGGATCACAGCCGAACCAATCATGCCGATCGAAGACATCGGGAGTGTGCCAGCAAATCTGCCTAGTCGATCATTCACAAAAATTCCGCTCGTGTAGTCCTCGCTTGAAAGGATGCTGATAATCTTGCTGACTAAATGAGTATTCGCAGAGGGGACATAGAGTAAATCCGAGCCTCCATTAGCTGCCACAATTACTTCAGCTTGATTAGAGTTTGCACCAAGAGTCGCATTTCCTTTCAAGGACGTGCTACCTGGCAAAACAAGTGCGTTATGGTTATCGGGGTCATAGAGGTTCATGGATAATGCGTTCGCCAGATCTTTACCTACAAAACCTGGAGGTAATAAGCCGTTCACGACATTTGGATATTGCATCTGAGCAGCATGACTCGTTTTACTTTGCTTGGATATAGTGGAGAAACCATGATCGGAAGTGAGGATGATGTCCGTTGTACCTTCCAAGCCGAGGTCATGGACTGCCTGCCGAATAGCAGCCAAATTATTATCTGCATTTTTGACGGCAGCCATACTGGTGGGGCCATTAATTCCCGGACTTAACTCATTCAAGCTATCTCCTTGGAAATGTTGTGAACCATCAGGATCTCTCGACCAAAAAACCATCACAAAGGGTTTATTTTTTTGTTTGAACGACGGCAGAATAGCTTTTGTCGTGACATCTATGAAATATTGTTGCTGCACTTTGTTCGCGACGGTGGTGCCAGGGGTGAAATTGTTCCCTGATTGGCCATTTAATTCTCGCGTCGGGGCAATAGTCGCTAAGCCTAAAGCCGTCAGTCGTTCTTTTAAGTCGGGTGACAGTGCAATACCACCTCGACCGGTTGAGTCATCAATAATGAATGATTCTGTGCCATTTCTTGCTGTGTGATCAAACATTAAAGTGGGGCCAAGTTTCCCTACTGCAGCGGTTTGAAATCCTTGTTTACGTGCGGCAGCCAAAATAGTTTCTTCATTTAAATAGTCGCCGTTAAAAAGAGAATCCAGTTCTCCTAATATGTCATCATTTTCGATCATTGGTGTGACAGAATCATTGGCTGATTTAATACCTTTTTTTGTATAAATGGTGTTGCTAAAGATGCCGTGATCTCCAATCCCATGCCCTGTGCTGATGGAGGCGGCATTCGCCATTGTGAATGAGGGAAAGATTGAGTGTGAGTTGCTAAAACGAACGCCGTTAGTCAATAACTTCGTCATTGCCGGTGCGGTAGTTTGATTCACTACTCCTGGTCTTAAACCGTCAGCAACAAATAGAATAATGTTGTGTTGAGCTTGTTGAGCGTAGGAGCTCACAGAGACAAAAAGCACTAATCCAACGCTAGCTATTGATCGAAATAAATGACACATGGAGTGCTCCGTGCTGTAGTTGTTAGTTGAAAAAGCCCCGCAGAGCGGGGCTTAGTCTTGCTGGTGCGTCTAAAGAGCTAAATTAATATGTTCTACGCAGTCAACACCGCACGACCCGTCACTTTGCCTTCGCGCAACGATGTGAGCACCTTGTCTGCATCGGCCAGCGGATGCTTGTGAACAGGGATAGGTGCGATCTTGCCAGACTTGACCAGCTCCATCAGATCGCGCATCTCTTGGAGTGAGCCGGTGTAGCTGCCAAGGATCTGCAAGGCTTTCATCGGAATGAAAGCGATCGGCCAGGGGGCCGCTCCACCAAATAAACCAACGATCACGAGCTTGCCGCCTTTGATGAGTACGTCGAAGGCAAGGCCAGTAGTAGACGGGGCGCCGACCAGATCGATGACGGCTTGGAGCATCTTGCCACCATTGGCTTTGATGATCTGTTGTGCCGCATCAGGTGCCGCACCGTCGATGGCTGCGAGCGCACCGGCGTCGAGTGCCGCCTGACGTTTCGCGGGATCGATGTCGACGACGATGGCGCCCGCGCCACCCTGTGCTTTGACCAGCGCCAGACACATCAGGCCCAGACCACCTGCGCCCATGATGACGACAGGATGTTTCTGAAATGTCTTGGCACCGACTTTATTCAAGGCGCTGTAAGTCGTGATGCCCGAGCAGGCATAGGGGGCGATTTCGGCCGGGTCCAGATCGCCGATATCCAGCAGGTATTTAGCATCAGGCACGAGGAGATGATCGGCATAGCCGCCGTCACGATGCACACCCAGGTATTGCGGTGCGGCGCAATGGTTGTCGAGATGGTCTTCAACGCAGGCAGGACACTTGCCACAACCGATCCAGGGGTAGACCAGATAATTTTTACCAAGCGTGACGCCACGTGCCTCAGGGCCCATCGCGACAGCAGTACCTGCTGTCTCGTGCCCCATGGTCATTGGCAACTTGATGCCGCGATCTTTTAGTGAGAGCGTGCGACCATTGCCTAGGTCGTAGCCACCTTCCCAGAAATGGATGTCACTGTGACAGACGCCCGCCGCGCGGACTTCAACCAGGACTTCTTTACCGGTTGGGGTTGGCGTGGGTTGCTCTACGAGTTTGAGTGCGGATTTAAAATCAACGACGCAATAGCATTTCATGGATATGTGCTCCGAGTAGTTTTTTGAGTGTCTTTCTAATTACATCACCAGTTCGATCAGGCGTGGACCTTTTTCTTTTACGGCAATTTTCAGCTCTTTAGCGAGACCTTCCAGTGTTGTGACTTGCGCGCCTGGCACGCCATGGCCTTTAGCGATCGCGACAAAATCCAGATAAGGACCATCGAGATCCAGCATGCGCGCTGCACTGATGCCGGGTGCTGGGCCACCCATATTGGCGAGCTCGCCGCGCAGGATCTTATAGGTACGGTTGGCACAGATGACGACGGTCACATCAAGCTGCTCGCGTGCCATGGTCCATAGCGATTGAATGGTGTACATGGAGCTGCCGTCACCAATGACGGCGACGACTTTACGGTCTGGGCAGGCGATCGCGGCACCGACGGCTGCGGGCAGGCCAAAGCCGATTGAGCCGCCTGTAATGTCGATTTGATCGTGCGCAGCGGCTTGAGGCAGAAATTTGCCGAATTGGCGGCCCGAGGTGACTGCCTCGTCGATCATGATGCCGTTCTCCGGCATGCATGCGGCAATCACAATCCCTAGGTTGTCAGCCGTGGCAGCGCCTGTTGGCATGTCTGTAATAATTGGTCCGTTAGAAAACTGTGCGGGTGCTGTGTTTTGCGCACCCAGAGCATCCACAAGTGCCTGGAGCGTGGCTTCGATATCATGGGTGAGCGTGGCCAGCTGATGCACTTCGCAATCGGGTTGCTTGATCATGCGCGGTTTGTCTGGATAGGCAAAGAATGCCACAGGATTGGCGCTACCGATCAGCACCAGATGCTTGGTGTCTTTCAGCATTTCTACAGCGCCCAGCACAGGAAAGGGGAGCGCGTCGACATTGACACGACCGCGGCCGCGTTCCATGCGTGGATTGCGTGGCTCGGACGCCAGCTTGCAGCCCGTGAATGTAGCGATCTTTCCTGCCAGCAATGTTGATTTAGCACGCAATGCAGCACCGCCAAGCAGCAGAGTGGTTTGCGCGGCAACGCTGCGATTGGACAGCAACTTTGCCATCGCGACGATCGACTCTGCGAGAGGAGCCGCAGCTGTTTGTGCTGGCGCGGTTGAATAGTGCCCTGGGTCGGAGGCTTCCCAGGCACAGTTGGCGGGGAGGACCAGCGTGGCGATTCGGCCAGGGGTGCTGCGAGCCTGTGAGATGGCCTCTGCTGTATCCAGAGGCGCTGCGGTCGCTGACATGGTTGTCTTGACCCAGTTTGACATGGGTCGTGCGACCGCTTCAACATCGGAATTCAGCGGCGCATTGTTGTGAATATGGTCTAGCGCATGCTGCCCGACGATGTTCACAATGCCTGAATACGCACGTTTAGCGTTATGCAGGTTAGCCAGACCGTTGCCCAAGCCTGGTCCTAGATGTAACAAGGTCGCTGCAGGTTTTTCCGCCATACGGTAGTAGCCGTCGGCAGCTCCTGTCACAACGCCCTCAAATAAACCCAGTACGCAGCGCATCTTGGGTGCGCGGTCCAGCGCGGAGACGAAATGCATCTCAGACGTGCCAGGATTGGCAAAACATACATCGACATCGCCTGCAAGCAGGGTGTGGACCATTGCTTCTGAACCGTTCATTTAGATAGCTCCTGTTTTAGTTTTCATGGTTTCGCGTGCGATCACAACTTGCTGGATTTCGGTCGCACCTTCATAAATACGTAATGCTCTGATTTCACGATACAACATTTCCATTGGATGACCTTGTTTTACACCCAAACCGCCGTGGAGTTGTACACAGCGATCAATAATGCGTTGAGCGGACTCTGTGCCAAACATTTTAGCCATGGCGGCCGAGCGGGTCGTGCGTTTTTGCAGGATATCGCGCTCCCAGGCTGCGCGGTAGACCAGCAGCGTCGCCGCATCGATCTCGGTACACATGTCACCAATTGCAGCCTGCGTGATTTGCAAGTCGCCTAGCGTACCTCCAAACATCTGGCGGTTTACTGAGCGGTCTATGCCCATATCGAGTGCGGCTTCTGCAAAACCAAGTGCTGCGGCGCCCACTGAGGCCCGGAATACGTCGAGGTTTTGCATAGCGACTTTAAAACCTTTGCCAGGCTCTCCCAGGCGTTGCGACACAGGGATCTCACAGTCGGTGAAGGTCAGCGTACCAATCGGATGCGGCGCGCAGAGATTAAATCGATCCGTGACTTTCAGGCCGGGCGTGTTGGCATCAACCACAAAGGCGGTTACGCCATCGACCTCATCATTTTCTGTACGGGCGAATACCGTATAAAAATCTGCGATGTCAGCATTGGAAATCCAGGTTTTAACTCCATTGATCCGGTAGCCGTCTTTGGTGCGCGTGGCACGTGTCGTCATCGCTGCGGCATCCGAGCCCGCGTTGGGCTCCGATAAAGCAAAGGCGGCCAGCATTTTTCCGGAGGCGACGTGCGGGAGATATTTTTGTTTTAAATGCTCCGAGCCAAATAATGAAATCGGGCCACTGCCCAAGCCTTGCAGTACAAAAGCAAAGTCGGCTAAGCCATCGTAATAACCCAGCGTCTGGCGCAGCAGGCAAAGGCTGCGTGAATCCAGGCCGGGTAATGCGCCACCATATTCGGCGGGCACGCAATAACGCAACCAGCCTGCATCGCCGAGCAGCTTGACGAGCTCCTGGCAACGTTTATCAACGCTGCCTTCGTGGATGCGGCTGTGTAAATTCGCAAGCGACCAGGTGTGCAGATCTTCGTGAAGTTGACGATGTGCATCATCAAAAAAAGGTAACAACATTGAATCGGGATTAAACATATTAATGATCCTTATGTATTCAGCAAATCGAATTTCATTTGAACGTAGCGAGTAGGAATTTCGAGTCGCGCAAAGTAAATCACGCGATTTTTGATGCAGGCGAATCTTCTGATTTCGGCAACGGGTGCGGATAAAGGCAAATGCAGTGCCTCGGCTGAGTCTGCACCGGCTTCGATAATGGTTAGCAGCTGCCCCGCGTGCGTTAATTCTTTACCATGTAGCTCGTCCAGAATGGGCGCAACGGTGGCATTGCGAAAGCGTGTGGGATGCTGTCGATAAATTTCACGGTCGAGGTAGACCTCTGTATAGCAAAATGGGCCCGAAGATGTTGTGTGGATACGCCTGAGGTATTGGAAACTACCCTCCTTGCTATAAGGGCAATCCATACCGAGAGATGCCGGCAGGTGCATGTCAGCAGTGGCCTCCATAATGGTCGTGGTGCCCAGTGCGCTGGAGAGTGCCACCGTCTCAGCCCAGTTCTTGGGGAGCGTGAGCTTGAATGTTTCGGGTAATTCATCATTAACGTAAGTACCCGAACCGCGCGAGCGATGAATCAGTCCCTCGCGCTCGAGGATGCCAAAGGCCTGCCTGACCGTTGCACGTGAGACGCCCAAGGTTTCGACCAGCGACTCCAGTGGTGGGACTTGTTCGCTGGGTGGCCAGATCCCGCGCTGGATATTGCGACGAAAGATCGTTGCCACTTGCAAATAAAGTGGCTGAGGGCTGCGTGAATAGAGCAAACCGGCTGAAGGGTTCATGCGTGTTCGGCCACAAGCTTGTCGGCCATCTCTCTCATTTTGTTTTTTTGAATTTTGACTGCGTTCGCGCTTTCAATGGAAGGAAATGCGGTGAGCACTTCGAAACGAACCGGTACTTTAAAGGCCGCCATGCGCCGCTTGCACTCTGCTGCCCAGCTCTGTGGGTCGGCCGTGGCACCATCATGCAGAATCACAAAAGCGACAGGTAATATTTTGGTCCCTAATGTTGCGCCAACCACTTGGCAAGCTTTGATGCCAGGCAGGGTTTCGATCGCTTGTTCGATTTCGATAGGATTGACCAGGAATCCAGACAAACGCATCGAATCCCCCATGCGCGCCTGAAACACAAATTGTCTGTCACTGACGGTGTAGCCAAGGTCGCCAGTTTTAAAGTATCCATCTGCCGAAATTGCCTTTGCAGTGGCCTCTGGATTATCCAGATATCCATGCATGCGACTCGGTGAGTTGATTTCAATCTCCCCTGACTCACCATGCGCGAGGATGGCGCCTGTCTCGGGGTCGGATACACGCACGCGCGCCTCGGGGTGAATCAGTCGGCCACCCGCCATGTAGCGCAAGCTCATATCCCCTTCAGAAGCTTGCGTGGGTTGTGCCGCAACCAGTGCTTGCAATTCGCTTGAGCCGTATAAGCCCGTCAAGGGCAGACCGTTACGCTCGGCCTGCTCCAGCAGGTTGGTAATCGCGGGTGAAAAATTTGCAAAACCAAAGAGCTTGCAACTCTCGAAGTCTTTCCGAGACTCTGCTGCCTCCAGCACTTTGAGGATCGACTCGTTGTTTGCATAGGTGTGTGAAACCTGGTGGCGTCGAATTTGTTCGAGTGTGCTTTGGGTGTCGGTGACAGGTTCGCAGACGACCGTGCTGCCTGTCACCAGGCCGCCAAGTAAGGTACAGAAACCAAATGCGCCGCAAAAGGGCGCGCTCGCAAAGATACGGCTCGTCTCGTTATAGCCATACGCGACTTTCATACCGTCGCCATGCGCGAGCAAACTCACATGGTCGTGCAGCACAAATTTAGGTAGCGAGGTGGTGCCAGAGGTTGTGAAACACAACACACCTGCATTGCCGTGTGGTGCAGGGACGTCGCATGGCGTATTGAGTAACTGTTCAAAAGAATGCACAGACTGTCCGCGTGCAGCGATCGCGGCAATGGCTGGACTTTGGCTGTCGCCAAGTGTGATCACACCGCGCAGTCGCTCCATGACGCCCGCATCCACATCGGCTAGGATTTCAGCAAAAGCGATCCCTTTGAAATCAGGCCACATCACGAGCCAGTCGGCTTTGCCGCGACCAATGATATCTGCCACCTCTTTGCTGCGAAATCGCGTGTTGACGGCAAGTACCGTCGCGCCCAGATGCGCGCAGGCAAGGAAAGTCTCGACCCACTCCAGACAATTAGGTAACCAGATAGCGACCCGGTCGCCCGCCTTTATTCCTAGTTTTGCAAGATTGCCTGCCAATTGACGCGACTGCGTATTGAGTTGACTGAATGTGGTGCTGACGTGGCGGTCGATCAGAGCAGGGTGTTGGGCATGGGAGATTGCGAGACTCGCCATACGCTCGGCAAAAAATCTAGGCTGTATCGTCATAAAAAAATTCCGGAAAACAGAGGGCTATCAGAGTGGTTATGGACAGTTGCGGTGTGCTATTGTTTAATTCAGAATATCACTATAGTACTAATTTACGTACTTTATAAGAAAAGTACTCTATAAGAAAAACCAAATGGCGCATCAGTGATCGCCGTCAGGAGAGCAAATGAAACATAGACGCTTTGTATTGAATGTGCTGCTTGCCTCGGCAGCAATCTCCAGTGCAGCATTGCCAGTGAGTCGTGCGCTGGCGCAGGATTTTCCAACACGCCCTCTGACCCTCGTTGTGCCTTACCCTGCTGCGGGTGCTGCAGATATGTTTGGGCGCTCCATGGCGTTGGCGCTCGAAGAGGCATTCAAGCAAACGGTTGTGGTTGAAAATCGCCCGGGGGCGGGCGGCAACGTTGGGATGACCTATGTTTCCCGCGCGAAGCCTGATGGCTACACCATCGGACTCGGTACGATTGGTACACAAACGATTAATCAGTTTATCTATCCTGCAATGCAGTTTGATCCCGAAATGGATCTGCAGCCTATTGCGCTTGTTTCAACCACGCCGAACTCTTTGGCGGTTGCTGCAACCTCGCCCTGGAAAACGCTGCAGGATGTGATCGATGCTGCGCGTAAGGCTAATGCGCAAGATAAAAAACTGACCTATGGCACACCAGGAATCGGCTCATCGGTCCACCTGACGGGCGCCTATTTTGAGGCGATGACTGGCGTGGAGTTATTGCATATTCCTTTTAAAGGAGTGTCTGGTTCGTTGCCTGCCTTAATCGGTGGTCAGATCGACTTGTTGTTTGATAATTTGCCCGGTTCAATTAATCAGATTAATGAAGGCACACGGATTCGCGGAATCGCAGTGACCTCGGCGCAGCGTAGTCCGTTGGCCCCTAACCTGCCGACTTTTGATGAGTCAGGCGTCAAAGGGTTTGATGTGACGGCCTGGTTTGCAATTTATGCACCAAAGGGTACGCCACAGCCGATTATGGATAAATTGATTGCAGCCGCCAGAGAGGGTCTGAAATCTCAGAAACTTGTTGCACAGTACCAAAAAATGGCCGCTACACCAGGGAATTTGTTTGGTGCGGACTTGGCCGCATTTGAAAAATCCGAGCGCCAGAAATGGGGCAAACTTGTTCATGACCGGGAGATCAAAGCAGAATGAAAGGCGCAACCGCATTAGTTACTGGGGGCAGTCGCGGCATTGGCCGTGCTGTGGTGCAACGTTTGTTGGCTGATGGCTACGAGGTCATCAACTTTAGCCGCACCGCACCAAAGGAAATCCTCCCTGGAGAGATTTTTGAATCCGTCGATCTTGGCAACGCCAAACGGACCCGCGAAGCCGCGATGGACTGGGCTGCCAAGAAAGATATTCTCAATCTGGTCAATAACGCTGGCATGATTCATGTTGGTAAGATTGAGGACATTACGCTCGAGCAAATCGACGATATGGTGGCACTCAATATGGTTGCGCCGCTGCTTTTATTGCAAGCAGTGCTGCCCGCGATGCGTGCGCATAAGTTTGGTCGGGTCGTTAATATCGGCAGTCGCGCAGGTTTGGGTAAATCGGGCCGTACTGGCTACGGCGGCACCAAAGCCGGCCTGGCCGGTATGACACGGACCTGGGCGCTTGAGACTGCGACGCAGGGCATTACGGTCAATGCGATTGCGCCAGGTCCGATTGAGACCGAGTTGTTTACTGCATCGAATCATCCTGATGCCCCCCAGACCATCAAAATCCGCGAATCGATTCCGGTTGGCCGTTTTGGTACGCCTGACGAGGTTGCACACGCAGTCTGCATGTTTATGGACAAACGCGCGGGATTTATAACTGGCCAATTGCTTTATGTGTGTGGCGGCATGTCGGTCGGTCTGACCGGTTAACTCAATCAAGGGTGTCGGATGTTGAATCGATTTGCTGTGTTTAAACGCTTGCCCGTCTGGGGCATGCGTGCGGCGATATTTTGTATTGGGCTGGGCGTGGCGCAAGTTATCCACGCTCAGTCCAATGCATCCGCGCCAGCACCGGCTGTGCAGTCCGCAGCAGATTACCCTAACAAACCGATCACCATGGTCGTGCCCTTTGGACCGGGCACGCTGACAGATATCCTGGCTAGAATTCTGGCAAGTAAGTTAGCCGAAAGTCTTGGCCAGTCGGTGATCGCTGAAAATAAAGCGGGAGCGGATGGAAATATAGGCGCGAATTTTCTTCTGGCTGCCAAACCCGATGGCTATACCTTGATGGTTGGGCCTACAAGCATCGGGGCGATTAATGTCACGTTACATAAAAATACTAAATACGATCCTCAACGAGATTTTGTTGCGATTACCAATATCGCGACAGTCACAAATGTTCTCGTGATTGGTCCGCAGGTGCCTGCAAAAAACTTACCCGAACTTTTAGCGCTACTTAAAAAACAAGGTATGACTTTTGGTTCGAGTGGTGCGGGTGGCAGTATGCATTTGTCCGGAGAAATGTTTAAAAAAATGGCCCAGGCCGACATGATTCATGTGCCCTATAAAAGCAGCCCTGCCGTCGTCAACGATGTGATTGGCGGACGTGTGGACATGATGTTTTGTAACCTGCCCATTTGTTTGCCCTTGATTCGCTCAGGCAAACTGACTGCACTGGGTGTGACTTCCGTTGAGCGCTCGCCACTTTTACCTGACGTGCCAAGCATCTCCGAGGGCGGACTCAAGGGATATGAGGTAGAAGGCTGGTTTGGACTCTATGCACCTCGCGCGACACCTGCGGCAATTGTGGAAAAGCTGAACAAAGCCGCGGTTAAGGTGTTGCAGGATCCTGATATTAAGAGTCAATTACTTTCACAAGGTGCAGTGACGGTGGGTGATTCGCAAGAACATTTCGATTTATTTACCCGTGATGAGCGAGCGAAATGGGCAAAGATTATTCAAGAGGCTGGCATCGAGCTTGAATAGGAAAAATGAATTAACGCATACGGCCTTTGCCACCTTGCTGTTGGTGGGGCTGGTCATGGGTGCGAATCATGTCGCGGCACGTGTCGCCTTTAATCATGGCGTGAATGTAGCCACTGCAGTTACCGTGCGTAGCGGTGTCACGGCGATTGTGGTGTCAATCCTGATTCTTGTCATGAATGTGCCGGTTCGCTTCACGCGCCAGCACATTAGGATTTTGCCTGTCATCGGTATGCTGATGGCGATCCAGAGTGTGAGTATTTATTCGTCGGTGGTCAGACTACCTGTTTCGTTGGCTTTGCTGGCTTTTAATACCTATCCATTATGGATCGCATTGTGGGCGCGTCTGTTATATGGCCAGCGCCCTGAGCCGCAGGTGTTGCGCGCCATGCCGATATTGTTGTTTGGTCTTGCGCTCGCGCTGGATGTGTTTGGCGCGACCTCCGGGCTTGGAGTGAAAGGCCAGTGGGGTGCGATCGGCGTGGGCGTCGCCTTTGCACTGACCGCTGGAGCCACGTTCGGCCTTGCGATGGTGCTTACCCAACAGAAAGCCGCTGATCTCGATGGGCGCGTGCGGACAGCCGCGACGATGTGGATGATCGGTATTCTCGCCATGGTAGGTACCAAGTTAACGGGTGATTTTCATTGGCCTGACGCCGCTGCGGGATGGTGGGGTCTTGCCGCATTGTCTGTCCTGTATGGCACAGGCTTTACCATTATGTTTACCGTTTTGCCACGCTTAGGTGTGGTCGGTAACTCCGCCATCATGAATGTCGAGCCCATCTTTGCATTGATTCTGGCCTGGTTGATTTTGGGTCAGTCAATCGCCTGGGTACAAGTGCTCGGTGCCTGCATTGTGGTTGGAACGGTCATTAAAATCGGATTAAGAAAACAATCCAAATGAATATTGCATGATGAGCAGCAAGATGAACATTACGCCACCCTTTGAACCAGGCGAAAAAGTCCAGCACGTTAAGACCGGCGGCTTTTATCAAATTGTTTGTGAGGCAAGGATCGAAGCCACACTCGAAGACGCCTATGTGTATCAGGCGCTTCGTAATATGACTTTCTGGATCAGACCCAAAGCGGAAATGCTCGATGGGCGGTTTGTGCGCGCGTCATGACGCGCATTTGATTGCGTGGCAAACGTTCAATTCACAGACTGGATCATGTTGCGCACGACCGGATAAATTTGTGCCTCCCAGCGTTTGCCGTTAAAGACCCCGTAGTGTCCGACACCGGCTTGCAGGTGATGCGATTTTTTGTAAGCGGGCAGGCCCGAGCAGAGGTCTTGCGCGGCAAGTGTCTGACCAATCCCGCAAATATCGTCGCGCTCGCCTTCTACTGTCAGTAAGAAGGGGCGTTTAATCGCTTTCAGATTGATCTTTTGTCCCTGATAGGTCAACGTGCCTTTTGCCAACGCATACTCTTGAAACACGTGTTTAATCGTCTCAAGATAAAAATCCGCTGACAAATCCATAATCGCAAAATATTCTTCGTAAAAATCCCGAATCGCATTTGCTTTCTGGTGCTCGCCATCGAGGCGATTGGTGTACAGATTTTTGAATGATTCACGATGACGATCCGGATTCATGCTCATGAACGCGATCAGCTGCATGAACCCGGGGTAGACACGACGACCTGCTCCTGCAAATTCAGGCGGGACCGTATCGATCAATTTTTGCTCAAACCAGTCAAAGGGTTTGTCATTCGCGAGTTTATTGACTGCTGTCGGATTGATGCGCGCGTCCACGGGGCCTGCCATCAATGTAAGACTGACAGGCTGACAGGGATCTTTTCGCTCTGCCATCACCGCAGTCGCGGCGAGGCACGAGACTGTGGGCTGGCATACCCCCATCAGGTGCGCACCGGGTCCCAGGAACTGCATGAATTCAATAATATGACCGGTATACGCATCGAGATCAAACCTGCCTTCTGATGAAGATACGTTGCGAATATTTTTCCAGTCGGTCAGGTAGACCTCGTGGTCTTTGAGTAGTGTTTTGACTGTGCCCGCGAGTAAGGTTGCAAAATGGCCTGACATGGGTGCTACAAGCAATACTTTGGGCAAGACGGCCTTATCTAGTCGTTTGAAACGCAGCAGCCCACAAAATGGCGTTGAAAATACTGTCGTTTCCTCGACGCCATAGGTCACACCTTTTGAGCATACAACCTCGTGGATATTGAAAGCCGGGCGTGTATGCGTTAATCCCATTAATTTAATCTGTTCACATTGGGCATCAAGATGTGGCAGGGGAGTCAAGCCAATTAACTGCATCCATTGCGTGTGTGCGGATTGCGTTGCATCGCCGATCCGTTGGACTGACTCGATCCAGTTCGCATAGCCTTGGTAGCTTTTGTAGAGCATGGACGATCCTCCGATTGATCACAGAGCTTACAAAGCAAAACCCATGCCAGACTGGCATGCTTTTTGCATAAAACTTGAAAACCCTTTTTCAGGATGTACGCCATGGCTCATTCCACAACACTGACAATCAGCAGCAAAAACTATTCCTCCTGGTCATTGCGAGGATGGCTCATGCTCAAGTTCTCTGGTGTGAAATTCAAGGAGGTCATCGTCGAACCGGGTGATGTGGATGCGCGTGCCGAACTGCTTTTATTATCTCCCTCAATTCTTGTCCCTTGTCTGAATCACAACGGTTCAAAGGTCTGGGATACTCTCGCGATTGGCGAATATTTGAATGAGGTTGCACCAAATGCGGGGCTTTTGCCCACCAATCCGGTGCATCGGGCGCATTGTCGGTCTATCTGCGGCGAAATGCACTCAGGGTTCGATGCGTTACGTGGGGCTTTGCCAATGAATATCAAAGCGCGCATCAAGGGTTTTAAAGTCTGGTCTAAAGCCCAGTCTGATATCGATCGTATTCTGTTGATCTGGCGCGACTGCTTGCAGACGTATCAGGGCCCATTTTTATTTGGTGAAACTCCAGGCATCGCTGATGCGATGTTTGCACCGGTTGTTTTACGTTTTTTAACCTACGGCATCACAGTTGACGCCGCATGCCAGGCGTATTGCGACCATATTCTGGCATTGCCTGAAATGAAGCAATGGATTTCCGCCGCCATTGAAGAGCCCGAAGACATAGAAGAGTTGCAGGTTGAGTTTTAAGCATTCGATAATGTGAGATAACCAAAAAACAACGAAGAGACAGCGTCATTGATGAAAGGAGTTTTTACTGTGATGTAGTGCCAATGGAGCCTTGACTATGAATAATCGTGCTGAGTTTTCCAGTGATAACTTGTTTTCGCATCAAAAATCCCGAGACACGCAATTTTTGCCAAATGGTCTGCGTGATTTCTTTGTGTACAAAGATCTTGGCATTGCCGATGCGACCAAAGGGCGTGTAGTTGCCCATATCGCTAAGGCTAATTTGCCACCTACTGACGGGACAGGCTGGCACTACCACGTGGCTGAGTTCCAGATCGTGATCATGTTGAAAGGCTGGGCGCGCTTCATGTATGAGGACAAGGAGACGCTTGTCGAGGCGGGTGATTGCGTGCATCAACGTCCAGGTATTGTTCATTACCTGTTCGATTACTCACCTGACATGGAGTATCTTGAAATCGTTGGACCAGCAGACTTTGAGTCGATTCCTGTTGAATCAGGCCCGTGTGCTGTTCCACCCGTCACGCCTTGGCCGGCCCAGCTGGGTTAAACCGTCTTGTTCGGATCTGGGCGTACGACCTGTTTGGCGAGGCCTGCTTTTTCTAGCACCCAAACTGAAACGTACGTCAGATCCAGCTCAAACCAGCGATGACCGTGCTTGGCAGAGCGAGGCTGTGCATGATGATTGTTATGCCAGCCTTCTCCCATTGCAATCAGGGCCACAAACCAGTTGTTGCGGCTGCGATCCGTTGTCTCATAGTTTTGATAACCAAACAGATGGGCGAGCGAATTGACAGACCAGGTGATGTGCCAGACCAGCACCGTACGCACGAACACGCCCCAGATCAGAATGCTCGTTCCGAATCGCAATGCCTCTTGCAATGTGTCGCCTGTGAGCAAGGCCGCAATCATCCCTGCCAGGAAAAATACAACCCACGAACCCAATACGATCATTGCGTAGAGGGGGCCTTCGAGTTTTTTGTAGAACGGGTCGCGCAGGATATCTTTTGCGTAACGCGCGTAAATCTCCAGGCGACTGACATCGGTATTTTCGATCACCATCCAACCCATGTGTCCCCATAGAAAACTCACCAGTGGGCTATGTGGGTCTTCGGTCTCGTCAGAGTGCTCGTGGTGGCGTCGATGAATGGCCACCCAGTGTGCGGGCGTGTCCTGCATGCAGCACACGCCGAATACCGCAAAAGTGTGCTCTAGCCATTTAGGGCAGACTAAGCCGCGATGGGTCAATAAACGATGAAAGCACAGGTTGATGCCGAGCGTGCCAAATACATAGAGTCCCGCGAGCATTAGCACCACACCTGACCAACTGAAAAAGACGGGCATCAGTGCAAACAGAGCGACCACGTGATAGAGCAGCAGCGTGATGGCATATGGCCAGACAATACGACGTGTATCCACGCCATGCGGCAGAGCGAGAGGGGTACGAAGTGCTTTATCAAGCATGCAGGCTGCCACGTCAATGGTGAGCAGCCGACAGGTGACGGGTGCTGGTAGTCCTTTGACCTTAACACTAATTTGTGACGCGTGTATTGCGAGGCGCTTAAATCAAGCTCCAGCAGTCATCTTTCTCGATCACTCGATTTTCTTTTTTGAGTTTGTATAAATGAGCAAGCAGCGAGCGAGCAGCCAATGCGTGGCGCTGGACGGGTGTGTCCTGATAGGCTTGCGCGACGAGCGCATCGATTGTTTGAGGTGAATCGCTCGATTGGATCGCTGCGATGATTTTATTTTCACGCGCCAGGCGATGCAGTACGAGCCTATCGATCGCATGTTCAGGGTGACCCATTAAAAAACCATGACCAGGTGCTAAATAATCGACATCTAGTTGTTTAAGCATCTCCAGTGATTGCAGGTAAGCATACATATCACCGTCAGGGGGATTGATGACAACGGTGGAGCCTTGCATCAAGTGATCACCGGTAAAGAGGATTTTCTCCGATTCATGGAGATAGCAAAGATGATTAGAGGCATGTCCAGGTGTATGGATGGCACGCAATCTAATGCCCGCTAATTCTAAAATCTGGTCGTGCGCCGGAATGACATCAGGGGTAAATTCCTGGTCCTGATTCGCGTGCGGTGGAGCAGCCATGCCAAAAACTGTTGCACCAGTGAGTGCTTTAAGTTTGTTTGATGCAGGTGAATGGTCTCGGTGGGTATGGGTGGTCAGAATCCATTTGATCGCTCCGGGTGCATAGCGAATAATCGCCTCGATATGCTCACTCAGGTCGGGACCGGGATCAATCACGGCCACTCCGGTTTGAGGCGAACCAAGCAGATATGTATTGGTGCCAGGCCCGGTCATGACGCCAGGATTGGGCGCCGTCAGTCGCCAGACATCTTTAGCAAGTTGCACGGGATGTCCCGGATCGATATCGGATTTAGTCGTGCCTTTGTTTTCCGGATCCAGTTTTTGCGCTTCTGCATAAGCATAGTCGCTTTGGATCAGCATGCGGATTGAGCCATCGCGTGCGGTGGATACGTGAGGCGTAGTCGCTGCGATCTCAGGTTTGGTGCGAGCATGTGCGAGCAAATCCTCTACGCGCGCAAACTGCACCAGACTCTCCAGCGTCTTGATCGTGGGGAACATCAGATCAATCTCCCCCTGTTTGAATAGCTCAAGTGCCGCGTTTGGACGTACCCAAAGATGCGCAACAGTTTCTGAGTTGTCATGCATCGCAATTTGCTCGGCGGGTGCCGGTGCAATAAAAAATCTCGTATCGTAACGTCGTGGACGTCCTGGCGTGGTGATCCAGTGGCTGTAATAAATTAACTGATCTGTTGCTGCGCGCAATTGCTCACGCTGCAGGAGTTGCGCGAAGCTCAGTTTGTTCTCTGCCAGCTCAAGTCTCAGCGCCGCAAGTTTCTCTGCGTCTGATGCATCGAGTTGTAGCCGTGTCTGGTCGTTACGATAGCCGATTAGCAATCCGGCTTCTTCAAAACACTCCCGAATCGCTGCGACCCAATAGGCAAGACCGCCAGTTTGTATGCCGAGTTCAGCACTCGCTCGATCATCGTCGACTCCGATGCACAATGCGTGCATCTCACCATCATGATCAGACGCATCCACACCCCCACCCGGAAAGACATGCATGCCTTTTGCGAATGTGACTTCGGTGGTGCGTTTCATCATGAACACTTCAACCCCGTGTGCGGAGTCGCGCGCCAGAATGATGGTGGCAGCAGGGCGGGGATGTGATGGGTCTTTATGCACAAACGACTCGGGTTTGAAAGTATTCATCTCTGGATGCGGATGCAGCCAGATCAACGCAGACTATAAAAATCAGACTCATAACCAGGGTTTAGGATAGCATTGACACAGATAAACATAACAAAAGGAGATATATGAAAAAGTTCATTTCCCGCAAAGTTTGGACAGCACTAGTTGCCATAACACTCGCAGGATTTTTTTGCGGCGCAGCAATTGCGCAGCAAAGTGTTTGGCCGAGTCACCCGATCAGGATGGTGATTCCTTTTGGTGCCGGGGGAGGGACAGATGTGATTGGCCGCCTACTTGCGCAAAAGTTGACTGAAAGTCTGGGACAGACTGTCGTGGTGGAGAATCGTCCTGGAGCAGGCGGGAGTCTGGGTACTGCAGAGGTGGCGCGTGCGCCGGGTGATGGATACACCATTCTGTTGGGGTCAAGCTCCACACATGGTATTAATCCAGGCATGTATGCCAAGTTACCTTATGACCCGATTAAAGACTTCGAACCTGTCGCCCTGATTGCGACGAACCTGTTTGTGATGGCAGTACCAAAAGACTCATCGGTCCGCACCGTTGCAGATCTGATTAAGCTCTCGCAGACTGCGCCAGGCAAATATGATTATGCGTCTTCTGGGAATGGCACCACCAGTCATCTTGCCGCGGCATTATTTGTTTCCATGTCAGGAGCCAGTCTTACGCATATCCCCTACAAAAGTAATGTGCCCGGCTTGACGGATCTGGTCGCAGGGCGCGTGGCGATGATGTTCGACAATATCACTGCGATGCAAACGCAGATTAATGCTGGAACCATTCGTCCTGTCGCCACAACAGGACTCAAGCGTAGTGCAGTGTTAAAGGATATCCCGACTTTCGATGAGTCCGGTGTCAAGGGTTACGACATCAGGGGCTGGTTTTGCGTGCTCGCACCGGCCGGGACACCTGCTGCGATTGTCGCAAAGCTCAATCAAGCGCTCGTCAGAATTGTGGCGATACCAGAGGTGACAGAAAAACTCGTTGCAATCGGCGCAGATCCTGAAACAGGTTCACCTGAAGATCTAAAAAAACTGATTGCCTCTGAAATTTTGAAATATAAAAATATTATTGAAATCGCAGGCGCAAAGGTCGAGTAAAAAAAAGCTGCACGCCTTTTACAAGGTCGTGCAGCTTTTCGAAGTGCAGCCCTGGGGGTTCAGGGCCAAACTTATTTAAGAATTAAGCACCCCATGGAGTGATTGCTTCTTTGAGCATTTTGTAGCCGTCAAGGTAACGTGGGCGCGAATCGCCAGCGTAAATCTTGTCGAATTTTGCAAGTTGCGCATCGAGCCAGTCAGCCAGTTGTTTGTTGCCTGGGTTGGCGGCTTTGTAGGCCTCGTTGATCAGCACAAAGTGGATGCGTGGGTCGTAAGGCTGCTTTTCGCCGCCAACGGTCTCGTCGCCGTCAAGCAAACGCAACAACATGGCATCTGCCGAGCCTAGAGTTTGCTCATAAATCGGAGCGCCGTGCAGGCGATACATCACGCTGGTCATGTCTTTACCATTGGTCATGGTAAAGCCCATTTTGGTCCAGAGCTTTTTCATGTCTTCTTTGACACCTGCGCCATCGAGCACAATCTGACCCCAGTCACGCAGAACGTCAGGTGCGTCAGCCATCAAGTCTGTCAGGCGATCGCCGTCCAGATCGGTTGCGTACACGATGCACTTACGGTGACGAATCATGTCATGTAACAACAGACCGAAGTTTGTGTCGGAGATGTGTTCGTAGATGTCGCCTTTCCAGTTTTCCATGCCGGCTTTGAAGTCTGCTGGCAGGAGAGCTACGATTGCGTCAACGTTTGCACGCTGCTCTTCGTATGCATCAACGGTGTATTTACGCTTGAGCGTGAATTGTGTGCCTTGTAACAACCAGCGCATGATGCCTGCGTTGATAGCGTCTTCTTGGGCCTGGGTAGGCTTGGTGGCAACGCGGCCGATCTGGCCGGTTTCGTTAACCATTTGCAGGAACAGACGTGCCGCATAAGCCATGCGCACGCCAGGGGTGTTCATCTCGGAGTGGATGTTGCCCGTGGCTGGATCGACTGCGAATTTTTTCTTGTCTTGCGAATAAGGCAGGCCAGGCATAAAACGAATGCTGGTGATGCCACCGTAAGGACGTACGTTGCAATACACGCCTGCTGCGGTGCGCAAGGGGGCGTTAGCGGATTTGCCATTCACAACAACTTTTTTGCCACCGTCGTTGACCATGAAATCGCCAGCCGTCGACCATTTCAGTGCGGTGTAATCGAGCTTGCCAAACCACTCAAGTGATTTGAGCTTTGAGTCATGGCGATACTGCGCCATCATCGGGACGCCGAGGAAAGGCAGACCCAGCACGTCGAGTGCCATCAGGGTGCCATTCAATGCAAACATGTCAGTAAACGCGTGTGCGACGGGTTTGACGCCGCCTGCAGGATTACCGCCTTCCCAGATGATCGCGTCAGGGCAACCAGTAGGTTTAACGTCAGAGCGCTTGTAGGTACTGTCGAGCAGTTTGAAGAGATCGCCGTTTTGCTCTTCTTGGGCGATTTTCAGCAAATCTAGAGGTTGTGACATATTTGGAAAGCCTCAGTTAGGGTGAACTTTGATTATACCCAAGGGAAAGTACGGGCATCAGAAAGCTTCCTGTAGGGTCTACCCATCGCTATACTCGGTACATAAATGTATGAAAAATACATAAAAATATAAAACAACAGGAGATAAACATGGCTAAAAAAATATTTAGTTCGCTGGTGTATGCCGCAGTGATCGGCATGGCGGGGGCCGCGAGCGCCGCGCCTGACGTCAAAATCGGTGCGACTTTCCCGCTATCAGGTAATTCGGGCAATGCTGGTAAATCGGCGATGGCCGCGATTGAGATTGCTGCCGAAATCATCAATAACCCGCACCCCGGATTTGAAGCCTTGCCTCTTGGCGCGGGTAAAGGCCTGCCAAATCTTGGTGGCGCAAAGATTAAAGTCATCCCTGCTGATCATCAGGGCAACCCGAGTGAAGGCCAGAGTCAGACCTTGCGTTTAATTACCCAGGAAAAGGTCGCAGGTATTGTGGGAAGTTATCAATCAGCTGTTGCTGTGACCTCAACAGCTACCGCCGAACGCTATGGCGTGCCTTTTGTGGTGGGTGACTCCGTTGCAGCCAACATTACGACGCGCGGTTTTAAGTGGACGTTCCGTACCACCCCTGTCGCGAGTGACTTTGCTAACCTTTACATGGTGTTCCTCAACGAACTCAAGAGTAAAGGTCAGGAGATCAATAATGTCGCGGTGGTCTTTGAAAATACCGACTATGGCGTGTCTGTAGCCGGTACGGTGCGTGATGCAGCGAAAGCCAAGGGCTTTAATGTTGTCGCCGATATTGCCTACAACGCCAATGGTGCAGATGTTTCAGCCCAAGTGTTGCAGTTGAAAGATAAAAAGCCCGACGCGGTCATTTTTATTTCCTATACGTCTGACGCCATTTTGTATATGAAGACTTTCAAAAGTCTGGACTACATGCCCAAGATCGTCATTGGTGATAACTCAGGCTTTTCTGATCCCGCCTTTATTAAAGCGGTTCACGAGCTGGCTCAAGGTGCATTCAACCGTAGCGCCTGGAGTGTCGGACCAAAAGACAGCGTGAGCTGGCGCATTAATGAAATGTACAAAGCCAAGACTGGTCAGGACATGGACGACACTTCGGGTCGAGATATGCAGGCATTCTTTGTCCTGGCAGACGCGATCAATCGTGCAGGTTCTACTAAGCCCGATGCCGTTCAGGCCGCTTTGCAAAAAACGGACTTGAAAGCGAATCAACTCATGATGGGCTATCAGGGTGTGAAATTTGATGCGACGGGTCAGAACACGCTCGCTTCTGCCTACATGATTCAGTTGATTGGCGATCACTATATCCCCGTCTATCCTGAAAGTGCCGCTCAGGCTAAGCCTGTTGTGCCGTTCAAGGGCTGGAAATAAGCCAGTGCGCTCAGCAGTTCAGACGTGAAAGATTGCGTCTGAACTGTTATTCCATTCACTATACGGAAACTTTTTCGCGATGGTTCTTCTACAAGTCATCGTTGCGGGCCTGTTGATTGGCGCCGTCTACGCATTGTTTTCTTCCGGACTCACGCTGGTGTGGGGCATGATGAACGTGATCAATTTCGCGCACGGCGAATTTGTCATGCTCGGCATGTATGTGAGCTTCTGGACGTTCACATTACTGCATTTCGGTGTCGCAAGTTTTAGTGTGGCTGCGGCTGTGATGTTGTTTATCCTTGGCATTCTTGTTTATCTTTCTCTGATCAAACATGTGATGCGCGGACCGATGCTCGCACAGATTCTGTCGACCTTTGGGCTGTTGCTAGTGCTGCGTTACTCCGCATTCTGGGCCTTTGGTTCGACTTTTGTCAGCCTGCCTGAAGATATTCTCGGCCCCAGTTTGAATATTGGCGGCATTTTGCTCAGTGCGCCGAAAGTCGTGGCGGGAATCGCTGCGTTGGCGATCACGATCGGTATGCATCTGCTTTTGACACGCACGATGCTCGGCAGTCAGATTCTGGCTGTTGCCGAAAACCGAAACGCTGCGATGTTGATGGGGATCAAGCCTGACCGAATGCAGGCAATTGCTTGGGGCTTGTCGGGCGCGAGTGCCGGCGTTGCTGGCGCTTTGATTGCAACGTTTTTTCCGATTTCAGCCACGGTTGGCGAGTCGCTAGGACTGATCGCTTTTGTCGTGGTGACCTTTGGTGGTTTTGGTAGCGTGCCAGGTGCAATGCTGGCGGGACTGATTATCGGTCTGATCGAATCGTTGTCGGCGTTTTATTTCGGACCTGTCTATCAGGATGTTTTTGTGTATGCCTTATTTGTACTGGTGCTGTGGATTCGTCCTCGCGGCCTGATGGGGAAAGCCTGATGAAACGCACTGGATGGATTGCGCTCGCGCTGGTGTTGGTGTTGTTTCCGCTCAGCTTCGATGATCCTTATTACGAGCAGTTAGGATCGCTCGTGTTGCTCGCGGCGATTTCCGCCTCGGCATGGAATCTGATCGGCGGGTACGCAGGTCAGGTGTCGGTCGGTAACGCCATCTTTTTTGGAGCGGGGGCGTATATGCCTCTGCTGTTTTACAAGCTCTGGATGGTGAGTCCGCTGTTTGGGTTTCCCGCTGGTATCGCTGTCAGTATTGTGATTGCGGTGATTATTGGTATACCAACCTTCAGACTAAGCGGTCATTATTTCAGTATGGCAACGATCGCGGTGGCCGAGTTGATACGGATTGTCGTGAGTAACTGGGATTTCCTGGGCGCTTCAATTGGATTGACTGGACCGGCTGTTGCGCGTGACTGGTCGGATTTGATTTTCCGCAGCTCAACGCCTTACTACTATATGTTTCTGGCGGTACTGGTACTGCTCTTATTTATTACCTATCGCATTGAACGCAGCAGGTTTGGCTATTATTTGCGTGCGATTCGCTCCGGTGAACGCGCGGCCCGTAGTCTGGGTGTACCCGTGAGTCGCTGTAAGCTTTATATCTTTATGCTGAGCGCGACATTCACTTCTTTAGCGGGATCTTTGTATGTGGCTAAATTCGGCTTCATTGATCCTGCAAGTGGATTTGGCACACTGATCTCAGTCAATATGGTAATTATCGCGGCGTTCGGTGGAGCAGGCAGACTGCTCGGACCATTGCTAGGTGCTGTCATTCTGATTCCTTTGCAGTCCGAAGCAAACTCTTACTTCGGCGGTGGTGGAACAGGCGTGACCTACATTATCTATGGCGCAATCATCATGTTGATTGCACGATATGAACCTGGTGGCCTGCTCGAAATGTGGGATCGCTTTCGTGAGCGCCGTGCTTCGCGACGCAACAAAGCTCTGGAGCGGGCGCAGGCTGAATCCAAAGTACAGAACTCTTCGGCAGGCTAACCATGTTGCTTAAAGCAGAAAATGTATCGATGCAGTTCGGTGGCTTTCGTGCCGTATCTGGTGCATCGCTTGAGATTAATCAAGGTGAGATCATTGGCTTGATCGGACCGAATGGCGCCGGTAAATCTACATTCTTTAATTGTCTGGTGGGCGATCTGCGTCCAACGGAAGGTCGCGTCTGGTTTGACGGTCATGATGTGACGCAGGCCTCGCCTGAAGAGCACGCCAGGCTGGGAATAGGGCGCACCTTCCAGCTGCCTGCGACATTTGAGGATTTATCGATTCTTGATAACGTGATGGTGGGCGCATTTTTGCGGCATCCGCGCGTCAGTGATGCGTTAGAGGCGACACATCGTGTGTTGGAGTTAACAGGTTTATCAGAGCTCGCACAGCACAAAGCAAAAACACTAGGAACACCTGGACGAAAACGTCTGGAGATTGCGCGTGTGCTGGCCACAGAGCCAAAGCTTATGTTGCTTGACGAAGCGCTCGCGGGCCTCACGCCAGTTGAAGTGCGTCGTGCGATAGAGCTTGTCAGAAAAATTCACCAGTCAGGTGTGACGCTTGTGATTGTTGAGCACATCATGGAAGTTATTCTGACGTTGACCGATCGCGTACTTGTTTTTAATCAGGGTAAAGTAATTGCGAGTGGTAAACCGACAGATGTCGTGAATGATCCTGCCGTGGTCGAGGCTTATCTTGGCCGTTCTTTATCCCGTCAGAAAGGCCGTGCAGCATGAGTGCCATCTCCAGTCATTTGAAAGTCGAGCATCTAGAGGTCCGATATGGTGACTTGGTCGGTATCGCGGACGTTTCGATTGAAGTAAAAATGGGTTCAATTGTTGCCTTGCTAGGCTCCAACGGCGCAGGGAAAACAACGACCTTGAATGCGATCGCCGGACTCGTGCAATCCAGTCAAGGCTCGATTCAATGGCAAGGTGAACACATCGCCTCGCAACCTGCCTTTGCAATTGTGCGCAAAGGTATCGCTTTGGCTCCAGAGGGCTGGCATTTATTTACGCAACAAACCGTTGAGCAAAACCTCATGCTTGGTACGACCTCGTTGGCGGATAAAAAGCGTATTCCAGAGATGATGGAGCAGGTATTCAGTTATTTCCCACGTCTCAAAGAGCGTCGACGTCAGCGCGCAGGAACATTGTCGGGGGGAGAGAGGCAGATGCTTGCGGTGGGACGTGCGCTGATGAGTGCACCAAAGATTCTCCTGCTCGATGAGCCGAGTCTGGGACTTGCTCCCGCGATTGTCGAAACAATGTATGAAACGCTCAGCGAACTCCATGCAGCCGGTTTGACGCTCTTGATCGCCGAGCAATCCGTGCAACTCGCCCTGGAAGTGGCGGATTACGCGTATGTTTTACAGACCGGTAAAACGGTACTGGAAGGCACAGCCCAAGCACTTTCCAACGATGAGCAAGTACGCCAGATCTATCTCGGCATTACGGATGCGACGCAATAATTTTGTGCTTTAAATCTATTTGCCTTTCATCGCCGCCGCTGGAAATCGGTCCGCGAAAATGGTCCGCCATGAGGCTTGGGGTTGCAACAGAGCGTTGAGTGACGCCTCGTCAAAAAACTGACCGGACTCCATCTGATTGAGCTGCCATGTCATACAGAAATTGGATGAGATCGCGGGGATCCCGAGATCGCTCAATGCCATGATCGGGCCGAGGGTTGGCATGCCGGCGCCTGCGAGCAAAATGACATCAGGTTTGAGGGGTATCAGGCGCTTGGCCGCCTCGAGCACGGCAGGATTGCGCAGCGTATATATATTATGAAAACCACCAACTTGCGTGGGAGACTCAATCCCGACGATTTCAACGCCCGCTCGTTTCCAGTAGGCAGCGCTCATATCGGTGAGCCATTGCGGGTAGGGGCTGACTAGTCCGATACGTTTTACGCGCAGTGTTTCAAACGCTCGCCTGATCGATTGACCAGCCGATACGATGGAGTAACCGTATTTTTTACCAAGTTGCTCGAAATAGGCATCCTCCTGATCCGGCGACCAGTGGTAGGTCGAGCCCGTAATCAGAAAGCCCAAGCCTGAAAGCGGCGCAT
Organism: uncultured beta proteobacterium; assembly: GCA_903865015.1. Lineage (GTDB taxonomy): Bacteria > Pseudomonadota > Gammaproteobacteria > Burkholderiales > Burkholderiaceae_B > Zwartia. The sequence continues at coordinate 46,578 of CAIPID010000282.1, forward strand.
TGGCGAAGGTACCGATAAATCCTTCGATGCCATCGAGAAAGTCTACGAGACGATCGCGTAGCTCAGGCTGAGGGCTTGTCAGGCGTCCTGTAAGGAGCGCGATATCTCGCCCGAGCATCGCCTGAACCTCAGGCTCGGCAGTTGTGTTGGCTTGTGGCACAAGCAAGCCCAGAGTTCCGCGCGCACCATATTCGACTTCATTATTCATAACGACCATGCTAGCATTTTGATATGAAAAAAACTTTAAAAATAATACAAATTTTTTTATTGGCTTCAAGCCTTATTACGACTTCCCTGACCGCTTACGCGCAAGCGCAGACATGGCCTGATAAACCTATTCGACTGATTAACCCTTTTGCACCTGGTGGCTTCGGTGATACGGTTGCCCGCCCATTGTTGGATCGACTCGCGCAGAGTTTGGGGCAGTCAATTATTGTAGAAAGTCATGGTGGTGCGAATGGAACACTTGCGTCTAATGTTGTCGCGCGGTCGCCTGCCGATGGCTATACCTTGTTGCTGGCAAATTTAGGTCCGATTGCAATCAGTCCAGCCCTGCAGCCTGCTACCACACTGGACCCATTGAAAAATTTTGCGGCCATCACGCAATTAGTTTCAGGGCCACTTATTCTGCTGGTGCATCCTGAAGTGCCTGCAAATAATTTAAAGGAGCTGCTTGAGCTTGCCCGCAAAGATCCGGGTAAGTTGTCGTATGGTTCAGTGGGGGCGGGGAGCACAACGCATTTGGCTGGTGAGTTGTTGAGTCAGCGTGCTGGTATTGAATGGTTGCATGTGCCATACAAAGGCGCAGCACCAGTGATTACGAATTTATTGGGCAAGCAAATCGATGTCGGGATTGTCAATATTTCGCTTGCTAAAGCTTATGTGGATTCAGGCCGATTAAAGCCGATTGCCGTTACAACACTCAAGCGCTCAGCGGTGATGCCAGATGTTCCTGCCATAGCAGAGTTGATTCCGGATTTTGAGGTCAATCCCTGGTGGGGATTGATGGCGCCAATCGGAACGCCTCAGTCGGTGATTGAGCGTATTCAAAATGAAACGATACGGCTTATCCAGTTACCTGAGGTGGCCGAGCGTTTTCGTCAGTCTGGCCTTGAGCCAGAGGGTACAACCGCCGTGGCCTTTGATGCCCGTATTCGAAGTGATTTAAAGCAATGGCAAGATTTGGCTCGCACCAATAAAATCGTGATAGATTGAGCTAATGTGCGACGTTTGTGTGCATGTCGTTCAGGGCTGGAGTCAACCGTATCAAAAATTTTATTTGCCTTGTCTTAATGCTCTCTGCGTTAGCCGCCCCTGTTAACAAAAGCTGGGCGCAGTCCTCTGTCACGGTCTATGGGATCCTTGATATGGGACTCTCATATCAGAGTGCTTCGGCCAACACAGCAAACACTTCCATCGCAGCCAGTAACTTTGGTCTGATTAGCGGCGGGCAAAGCACGAATTTGATTGGCTTCAAGGGTAAGGAGGATCTGGGCGATGGCAATCAGCTTGCTTTTGTTCTGGAGGCTGCCTACAACCTTGGTAATGGATCTTTAGGCGCGGATCAACGCCTGTTTAATCGCCAGGCCTGGATGGGTGTGCAAAATGCGGATGTAGGTTACGGACGCGTCGGGCGCCAGTACAATTTCGCGCATGACTACATTGCACCGCTGACGCCTTTTGCAGCCACCGATTTCACCCGCGCGGCAATGGGATCTTCTTTCGCCTCAGGTGGCACCGAGCGCCTGAGCAATACCCTCAAGCTTGAAACAGCCGCCAATCAGGGATTCAAGTTAGGGGCGGGGTATTCTTTTTCCGCACAAATACCTTCTGCCTACAGACAGGATACACAACCCCCCTTTATTCAAGATGGAGATACCCGAAACTACAACTATGCGACGGACGATAACTTACGCGCTGTCACGGCCGGGTTTCAATATAAAAATGGGCCGTGGTACGCGACAGGTACGCTCGATATATTTATGCCGAATGCAGCAACCGCTGAGGGCTCCTATAAAAACGTCAGCGCCTGGACACTCGGTGGTTATTATGATTTTGAGGTAATCAAGTTATCTGCTGCCTATGGCCAAGTCAGGAATGGCTGGATCAATGCGTTACAACCATTGACCACCCAAACACGCAATATCTCTCTGAACGTCTTGAATAATTTTATTGTGTTTGATGAGAGTATTTCGGTGGATTCGTATTTGCTTGGTTTTAATATTCCGGTGAAAGACGCGACAAATATTTTTGCTGCGTGGCGTTTGATCAAACCATCGACCAATATGCAGGAAACCTCACCGTTTAATATCGGTACGCAAAACTCACTGAGCCTGGGGGCAACCTACAACATTACTCCGCGGACAAATCTCTACGCCTATACGTCTTTTACGAAAGATTACGCCATGATTGAAGGCTTGACGTCTTTTAATGTTGCCGTAGGCGTGCGGCATGCATTCTGAATCTAATCCAGAATACATGCGGACAAACTTTATTTAATTCCGGTAATCGATGCAGCCATCGCGCGCGGATCACGCATCGGCCAGCGGCCACTGCTTGCGTGCGTGATAAAGCTTTGAACAATCCGGTTGAATTCTCCTGTAGCCTCGAGATTCATGGTGTGACCACAATTCGGGATGATGGCCAGCGCAGCACTCGGGATGGTTTCCTTGAGCATCAGTCCTGGTTTCAGGCAGGGCCAGTCTTCGTCACCGTTAAGTATCAGGGTGGGGACGGTCAGTTTGGATAGCTGCTCCGTCAGGTTGTAGAGCGAAGGACGCTCGCGTTGAACGCCGAGCTGTGTGTTTGCAGAACCGAGTGCGGAGTGCTGGGCAAAGTCCTTTTTGAATTCAGCAAAACCTTTCGGATCGGCACGCTCAAAAGGAATGCGAGTTGGTCCATGCGCATAGGTATCTACAAATGCTTGCATGCCTTGTGTGAGCAGGATGTTGGCGCTGTACTCAGCTTCTTCGCGGAATTTGTCACGCTGATTAAGCTCCGCGCCGTAGCCGCAACCGGCGACACATAAAGACAGGGCACGCTCGGGGTGTTGTAGACCAAAATGAAGCGTAGCGAAGCCTCCCATCGAGAGCCCCACAATGTGCGCACGATCAATTTTTAAATGATTCATCACGGTAATGATGTCGGCGACTGCGCGATTTTGTGAATAAGATGTGTGCTCGGGAGGGACTGTGGAGGGCGGATAGCCACGCGCATTGAACGTAATGACTTGATACTGGCGCGAGAAGTATCGAACCTGGGGCTCCCAGCTATGCATTGTGGCCGCGAATTCATGGACAAACACTATTGGGGTGCCGGAGCCTGTGACTTCGTAGCAAAGTTCAATACCATCATCTGTTGTTGCAAAGGGCATGTTATTTCCTGAAAAAATTTGCAAAGGCAGTTTGTGCTTCGTCGGATTTAAGGCGCATAGTGAACAGCCCAAGCTCATAATCAAAGGCTGCATGGATCGCTGGACGCAAGCTATGTTTCATCATGCGTTTCGATAACTGTAAGGCTTCGGGTGGCAGTGTCGCCATCTCAGTCGCGACAGCTTGTGCCTGCGAGAGGGCTTTTCCCGGCGGTGTTATGCCGGTCGTGAAACCTGACTCACAGGCTTCGACTCCAGTAAATGCGCGTCCGCGCAGCAACCATTCCGAGGCGCGTCTGGGGCCAACGATCTGCGCCATGCGTATGCTCGATGCCCCCTCGGGACACAGACCAAGTGGTACGAAAGGAATTCTGAAATTCGCATTGTCTGCAGCGTAGACAAAATCACAATGCTGCAACATGGTCACGCCAATTCCGATGGCACTGCCTTCGACGGCGGCAATGATGGGCAAATCACAGTCCACGAGTGCCCGGAGAAACTTAAGCCCAGCGCTATCACCCGGCTCCCTGGGCGTTTGAAAGTCTTTCAGATCATTGCCGGCGGTGAAGTAGTTGTTTGCACCCGTTAGGACGATTGCGCGTACCTCTTTATCATCGCTCGCGCTTGCGATCTGGTCCGCTAATAATAAGTAAGTCGCGATATCCAGCGCATTGCGACGCTCGGGACGATTGATGGTGAGCGTAAGCACGCCATTTCTCTTATCGACCAGTACCGTTTGATTCACTATCCATTTCCTTAACTAAGGTCCGCACACAGGTGTGATGCGAACAATATTACCTAACAAATGACCTGAATGAGCGCAAAAAATATCTAAAAAAAAGCTCACCATAAAAGTGAGCTTTTTGTGTGACTGGTTTAACTGCGACGTTATGTCAGTCTCGGCTGCTACCGCCAAAGATGCCGAGGATTGCCAGCAAGTTTGAAAACACGTTGTAGACATCCAGATAGATGGCCAGTGTGGCAACAACGTAGTTTGTCTCGCCACCGTTTACGACGCGTTGCAGATCGATCAGCATGAACGCCGAAAAAATTACGATCGCAACCACCGAGATGGTCAGCATCAGCGCGGGCAATTTAAGGAAAATATTTGCCAGGCTAGCGACCAGCAAGATCACTACGCCAATAAACATGAACTTTGCCATGCCGGACAGATCGCGTTTAACTGTCGAGGCCAGCGTAGCCATTGTGCCAAAGACAATCGCCGTGCCACCAAAAGCAAACATGACCAGTTGCGTGCCGTTACTCATGCCAAGCACAAAACCGAGCAAGCGCGAGAGCATCACACCCATAAAGAAAGTGAACAGCAGTAAGAGACCTACTCCAAGTGAGCTGTCTTTATTTTTTTCGATCGCAAACATCAGACCAAAAGCGCCGATCAGAAAGAAAATAGCGGTCATGCCTGGGCTGGTGGCCATCACTTGATTCAGGCCGCTCGTCATGCCGACAGCTGCACCCAATACAGTTGGGATTAGCGAAATTGCCAACAGCCAGTAGGTATTGCGCAAGACCCGATTGCGCACAACCTCTTGGGCGGCGCCATAGGGGCTGCGGGTAAGGGTAGGGCGAACATCGTTCATGGAAAAGCTCCTGTCAGATAAATTTTGAACTCAGGGACAAATCATCATTCCCTCAGTCTATGACCGAAAGCATACCTGACAGTTCCCTGAATGGCTAGGTTCGGATGAAAAAAAACGATAAAAATGCTTGACTGAGCGCTTTAGCTCAGCCGGTGTGACCTTAAATCATGTCCGGCAGCCTGGTACGCACGCCAGCGTGCCCGTGCTCCGGCTTTGTCAGAATCGTCGTCCGAGACGATTTCTAGCACCCGGGTGAGCTTGCCAACCCAGGGAGGACATTGTTCATCCAGATTCATTAACCAGGCCTCGGCGGGAGCATCATTGAGGACCTGTTCGAGGTTTTCGGATGCAAGAATGATGGGGGTCTGCGCAGCCAGTGCATCACCTGCCATGACATGCGGGACAAAAGCCGCATCGTCTATTGCCCAGAGTTGCAAGTCAAATGCTTTTAGCCTGGCCGTATCTGAGCAATACACCACCATTTTTTGGCCAGCAAGATACTGTCGCAAAGCCGTTTGACAGGCTTGCGACAGTTTGTTTGAGGCTCCAAAAGCGAAATCGATACGCGCCATGGATTAGGCTTATGCGGATTGATTCAGCAGGAACTGCAGCAGCAGTGGGACGGGACGCCCCGTTGAGCCCTTGACGGCGCCACCTTTCCATGCAGTGCCTGCTATATCGAGGTGCGCCCAGCGATACGCTTTGGCAAAGCGCGAAAGGAAGCAGGCTGCAGTGACGGCGCCAGCAGGTTGGCCACCGATATTGGCCATGTCTGCAAAGTTTGATTTCAATTGAACCTGATACTCATCATCCAGAGGCATGCGCCAGGCAGGATCACCTGCTTGTTTACCTGCTTTGAGAATGGATTCAGCCAGTGCGTCGTCCTTTGAAAACAGGCCCGAATTCACCCCGCCGAGCGCGACGACGCAAGCGCCTGTCAAGGTCGCGATATCAATTACGGCAGATGGCTTGAAGCGCTCTGCATAGGTCAGGGCATCACACAGAATCAGGCGACCTTCGGCATCCGTATTGAGAATTTCAATAGTTTGACCTGACATGCTCTTGACCACATCGCCAGGTTTGTTCGCGCTGCCGTTGATCAGATTTTCGCAGGTCGGAATCAGACCGACCACCTCACCTGGCAGTCCGAGTTCAGCCAGTGCGCGGAAAGTACCCAGTACGCTTGCGGCGCCGCACATGTCGAACTTCATTTCGTCCATAGTGGCTGCGGGTTTGATTGAGACACCACCAGAATCAAATGTGATGCCTTTACCCACCAGTACGACGGGACCGGTAGCGGTCTTGGCCGCGGCCTTGGCCGGTGCTTTGCCTTTGTAATGCAACACGATAAATCGTGGTGGCTGATCGGAGCCTTTGGAGACGGACAGGAAAGAGCCCATGCCCAGCGCTGAAATTTGCTTGGCATCCAGCACGGTCACTTTGATGCTTTTGAATTCTCGACCAAGTTTTTTGGCCGTTTCGCCCAGATAAGTTGGCGTGCAGATGTTGCCTGGCAAGTTGCCGAGCGTGCGTGCCATCGACACGCCTTCGCCAAGTGCCGCGCCTTGTTTCAGGCCAAGATCGGTCGCGGTGCTGTCTGAGCGCGCGACCAGGAGGGAGATTTTTTTCAGTTTAGGACGAGCATCCGGGTTTGGTTTGCCAAACGTAGCATCGTAGTGATAGGTCGCTTCGCTAGCTGCCGCGGCCGCATCGCGTGCGCGATCCGTCGCTGTAGTGCCCGGGCAGGCGATCGCAGCGAGTGTTGACGTTGCTTCGGTGATGCGCGCTGTAATACATACGCTGGTAAAGGCCTTTTCTGCATTGGCATGCATGCGTGCGTTGTAATCCGCCTGCTTTCCCAGTCCGACGAGTACGACGCGCTGGGCTGCCACACCATCCAGATTACGCAGAACCAACGTGCTGTTTGCAGATCCAGTGAATTCAGTTTTCATCACCGCACGGATTGCACCGTTGCTGGCACGATCAATGACATCGGCGGCTGGGCTGAGCACGCCGTCAGCAAAAATTCCAACAGCCAGCGCTGCAGTTTTGACTTGATGGATCGAGACTGAAGTGTTTGTACTGAATTCCATGTTTGGAGCCTATTTGCGTCTAAGGGTGATTTACGTCAAAGCATGCGTTCAATTATCTCGCATTTTGTCCCTGCCCATAGGGTTTTCAATACATTCAGGAAAGAAGTATATTTCTTTTTGTTATTTAGTATATTTTCTATATTACTTATAATGTGATTTCATTATGAGGCGCATATGAATTTGCAGCAATTCCTTTTTGTACGTGAAACCATCCGTCGCGACTTCAATCTGACAGAAGCCGCCCGCAACCTGTTCACTTCGCAGCCTGGGGTCTCAAAAGCCATTCTGGAATTTGAAGATGAGCTGGGCGTACAGATTTTTGAGCGTCACGGTAAGCGTATTAAAGGCTTGACCAAACCGGGTCAGGCGGTTGCGCAAGTCGTTGACCGGATTATGAGGGAAATCGATAATCTCAAAAAAGTCAGTGATGAATTCGCTAAGCGCGATGAGGGCAGCCTGGTGATTGCCTGCACCCACACGCAGGCGCGATATGTGTTGCCTAAGGTCATTCCTGCCTTTCGTCAGAAATTTCCTCGTGTGCACCTTGCCCTGGCAGAGGGCAGCCCGCCGCAATTAGCCGAAATGGTCCTGCACGAGCAAGCTGATCTGGCGATCGCGACCGAATCACTCTCGTTGACGCCAGGACTGGAAACGCTGCCCTGTTATACATGGGAGCACACAGTGGTGGTGCGTCCCGATCATCCTCTGGCAGAGTTGTCCATGAAAAAGGGCTTTGTTCTGACGCTTGAGCATATCGCCAGCTACCCAATCGTTACCTACGACCGTGCATTTTCTGGCCGTCGCTCGGTCAATGAGGCGTTCGAAAAAGTAAATTTACATCCAGACATCGTGCTCGAAGCCATCGATGCAGATGTGATTAAAACCTACGTAGATGTGGGGCTCGGCATCGGCATTATTGCTGGCGTTGCCTATGAGCCGGCGCGTGATACGAATCTGGTCAGCTTGCCTGCCGGGCACCTCTTTGGCAGTCAGACCACCCGCATCGCGATTAAGTCAGGGGTATTTTTACGCGATTATGTTTACACATTTATTTCCATGCTGACACCCGAGCTGACCGAGGAAGCAGTCAGAGAGCTGATAGAAACCAAATGAGAATAGGTATTATTACGCTTGCATTTTAAATAGGAATCATTATCATTAAGGCTCTTCGATTATGGAGCAGACTTAATGCCGAGATCTTGTATTCCAATGCCTTCCCCGTCGGGTTGCGTTCACAACGCGATACGGCACGCCGTCATCGTCGGGGCGGATCGCCTGGGAAATATTCCCGATTTACTGCGTGATCACAATATTTCGATCACCCATCACATCAGCGGTCGTGACCCTGCACATCAAAAAAAGACGCTTCATCTTCCTTCGGGAACGCAAATCGTTATCTTGCTGACTGATTTTTTAGGTCACAATGTGATGAAAACGTTTCGCCAGGCAGCCCAGCGTGGGGGAATTCAGGTTGTTGCGTGCAGGCGCTCTGTGTGCGCCATGCAGCAGGCTTTGAACCAATGTGGGCTTTGCGGGAAATCAGCTTGATGAGTTTAAGCGTTTACCAAGAATGACTACTTGGCGGCGACGGCTTTCAGATCGAGGCGGCGCGCGCCTGTGTAGCGCTTTGCCCAGTAACGGTCATTCATGTTTTCTACGCGAACCACACCACCTGAGGCGGGGGAGTGTACAAACTGATCCTGACCGATATAGACACCGACATGTGAATATTTGCGACCCATGGTGTTAAAAAACACTAGGTCACCTACGGCGAGCTCAGAGCGTGCAACGTTATCGCCTTGTCTGGCCATATCATCTGCACGGGGAGGTAATTTCAATCCGAGAGACTGACTGGCCGAGTAACCAACTAAACCACTGCAATCAAAACCGGTGTCGGGTGTTTTACCACCAGACCGATAGCGCACGCCCAGCTGCGTCATCATGTGCGCGGCAAGAGGGTGATCGATGTCTGCAAAGTACAAGCCGTTACCGCTTTTTGAGCGGGCCAGAAAAGCACCAATCGGATCGTTTGAATTGCGCCAGTCGGCGCTCGTGGCGGAATAGCCACCCAGACCAAAACCAGCATTTTTTTGAGCTTCCATCCCTGTACAACCACTTAACAACGTGATGGCTGCCACAGCAGTTACCGATGTCGCACGCTTGAGAGCGCGGGCATGGTGTGTGATGCGTGCAAAGGAGGAAAAAAATGGAATCATGCGGTCCGGTGTGAATTGAATGCTTTATTGCGTTGCATCAATTTTGAGGGTTTTTTCGATAAATGGCAAGGCTCGTGAAAGCTTCACCTGTCACAATCATAGTACAAAAAGTGATTTCACCCAAAATTCAATTTCCGGAGACTGTCCATGAATGCTGTCCAAGCCTTCCACCGCCGCTCGATTCAGGATCGTGATCAATTCTGGCGTGATGAGGCTTCAGCGATTCACTGGCAGGTCCCTTTTCAGCAGGTGATTGACGACTCTAAGCTACCCTTTGCCAAATGGTTTGTAGGTGGACAGACTAACCTGTGTTTTAACGCTGTAGACAGATGGCTGGACAGTCGTGCGGATCAGGCTGCGCTGATCTGGGTGTCAACAGAAGTCGATCAGGAGCGCACCTATACCTACCGCCAGCTTTATCAGGAGGTCAATGCGGTCGCCGCAATGCTAAAAGCCCAGGGCGTCGGGCAGGGTGATCGTGTGCTGATTTATATGCCCATGGTGCCTGAGGCTGTTTTTGCGATGCTGGCCTGTGCGCGTCTGGGAGCGATCCACTCGGTCGTGTTTGGTGGGTTTGCGTCAGTCAATCTGGCGCAGCGTATCGACGATGCCAAACCTAAAGTCATCGTCTGTGCGGATGCGGGCGCGCGCGCTGGCAAAGTCACTCCCTACAAGCCTTTGCTGGACAAAGCCGTTTCGCTTTGTACGGCGCCACCCGAAAAAGTAATTGTCGTAGATCGCGGCTTGTTTGCTTTTGAGCCCGTCGCAGGTCGTGACTTGGATTATGCAAGCTTGCGTCAGCAATTTGACGGGGCAGAGATCCCCGCCGTATGGCTCGAGTCGTCCGCACCTAGTTATGTGCTTTACACCTCCGGCACAACGGGTAAGCCTAAAGGCGTTCAGCGCGATGTCGGAGGATATGCGGTGGCGCTGGCGTCCTCGATCAAGCATATTTTTAATGGAAAGCCAGGCGACACCTTTCTTTGTACCAGTGATATTGGCTGGGTTGTCGGCCATTCCTATATTGTCTATGGCCCATTGATTGGCGGACAGACCACCATTCTTTACGAAGGCACCCCCGTCAGGCCCGATGGCGGGATTCTCTGGAGCCTGGTTGAGCGCTTCAAGGTCGACACAATGTTTTCTGCACCAACGGCTATTCGCGTACTCAAAAAGCAGGATCCAGGTCTGCTTAAAAAATACGACCTATCCTCCTTGCGTGCTTTATATATGGCAGGTGAGCCGCTGGACGAGCCCACTGCTCAGTGGATCTCTGAGGGGCTGGGTAAACCGATTATTGATAATTACTGGCAGACTGAGACAGGCTGGCCGATCCTCGCGGGCCAGCCAGGCATTGACAATACTCCGACTAAGTTCGGCAGCCCATCCTTTCCTGTCTATGGCTTTGATGTCCGGGTGATAGATGAGCAGACGGGTCAGGATCTCGGACCTAACCAAAAAGGCGTTGTCGCCATTGTGCCTCCCTTGCCGCCAGGTGCGATGACCACCATCTGGGGCGATGACGCCCGCTTTGTTGAAACCTATTTTTCGTCGATTCCCGGGCGACAGGTGTATTCAACTTTTGACTGGGGACTTGTCGACGAAGATGATTACTGGTTCATTCTGGGACGTACCGATGATGTGATTAACGTCGCAGGCCATCGTTTAGGCACTCGGGAAATCGAAGAGTCCATTAATAGCCACTCAGCCGTCGCCGAGTCTGCTGTGGTCGGGATCGCTGACCAGCTCAAAGGCCAGGTCGCAGTAGGTTTTGTTGTGCTCAAAGACCCAAGCTTGCTTGATGTCGCTGGTGCGACACAAAAGCTCGAGGCAGAGATTATGAAAGTGGTGGATGAGCAGTTGGGGCCAGTTGCCCGTCCAGCCCGGGTACGTTTCGTCACGACCCTGCCGAAGACGCGGTCTGGTAAAGTACTCCGTCGCGCGATTGTCGCGGTTTGCGAAGGACGCGACCCTGGTGATCTCACCACAATCGAAGACCCCACTGCACTTGAACAAATTAAGGATTCACTATGAAAACTAAAGCCGTATTGTCCGATTCCGACGTTGCAAAAATGCTGGCCGCCTCAAAGGCTTGTGCCAATAAAAATAATTGGGCAGTGACAATCGCGATCGTTGATGATGGGGGCCATCTGCTTGGTTTGCAGCGTCTGGATGGTGCGGCGCCAGTTTCGGCGCATATCGCTCCCGCTAAAGCACATACCGCTGCGCTGGGTCGCCGCGAAACCAAAGTCTACGAAGACATCATCAACAATGGCCGTACTGCATTTTTGTCTGCACCTTTAGTCGCAGGCATGCTCGAAGGCGGCGTGCCAATTGTGATCGATGGCGAGGTCATTGGCGCAGTTGGCGTCTCCGGCGTGAAATCCTCCGAGGATGCAGAAGTCGCTCAAGCTGGGATCGCTGCGCTGACTGCATGATGCAGCGCGTTTCACGCATACTCAATCCGGGTGTGCGTGCCCGCGAGATGTGGGCCTGGGCGATGCTCGATTTTGCTAACTCAGGCTACACCACGGTGGTGCTCACTGCCGTGTTTAGCGCCTACTTTGTAGGCGTGGTTGCAGGGAGCGCGCCTTGGGCCACTTTCGCCTGGACTGCAACACTTTCTGTTTCTTATCTCCTTGTTATTTGTAGTCTGCCGTTTCTCACCGCTTACGCTGATGCGCATGCGGCTCGCAGGCGCCTGCTCTTTATTAGCGTTGCAGGGTGTGTGGTGTTTACAGCGCTGCTCGCGTTGGCAGGACCCGGGGATCTCTGGATCGCCGTGCTATTTGTCGTCTGCTCAAACTACTGCTTTGGTCTGAGTGAGTCTGCCATCGCATCTTTTCTCCCTACCCTCGCCAGACAAGATTCGCTTGGCCGTGTGAGTGGCATTGGTTGGGGGGTGGGGTATGTCGGAGGATTGTTCGCATTGGGTGTTGCGCTCTGGCTTGTTACGCAGGGCCAGGCGCAAGGTGTGGGTGCGCGGGTGACGGTCCCTTGGGTGATGCTGTCGACCTCGATTATCTTTGCTTTAGCAACAATACCTGCGTGGTTCCTGTTGAAAGAACGTGGCGTTGCGCAGTCGAGCGCATTGAACCATGAGCTAAGCGGAATCTGTCAGACACTGGCCCGGATATTTGCTGAACTTGGCCGCGATTTTTCTGAGTTTAGAAGACTGTTGTTTTGTATTGTCTGTTATCAAGCGGGCATCTCTGTTGTCATAACGCTGGCAGCCGTTTACGCAGAGCAGGTGATGGGCTTTAGCATGACGCATACCATCATGCTGATTGTTGCCGTCAATATCGCGGCAGCATTGGGCGCACTATCATTTGGTCATGTTCAGGATCGGCTCGGTCACCGACGTGCGCTCGCGCTGGCCCTGATTGGCTGGCTGGTCACTAGTCTGACGGCTTACGCAGCAATCAACGCAGCTGTGTTCTGGTTCGCAGCCTGCCTGGCTGGCCTCTGTATGGGGACCACGCAAAGTGCTGGACGGGCGATGGTTGGCGCCTTTGCGCCTACAGACAGGTTGTCACGGTTTTTTGGTTTATGGAGTGTTGCCACACAGCTCGCCGCAGCGATCGGACCCTTAACCTACGGTGGGGTGACCTGGGCGACGGGAGGTAACCAGCGTTTGGCGATGCTCTGCACGAGCCTGTTTTTTCTTGTTGCGCTGATCATTCTCAAAAATATCTCCTGGGATCGTGCTCAAAAGCAGAGAGATATGTCGTACGCTCTATTTAGTGTATGTAAGCAAGAAGTAAGAGCATCCGATTAATGTTACGGACGATCCCGTTATAAGTTATGCATAAAAATATTCCAAATTCCCTGGTCAACGAGGAGACCCCAGTCAATGTCTAATTCAATCGAATCCGTTCTGGTCGAGACGCGTGTTTTTCCGCCTCCACAGGATTTTGTTAAACAAGCAAACGTATCCGGCCAGGCCGCTTACCAGGCGCTGCTCGATGAGTCAGATCGCGACCCGGATGGTTTTTGGGGGCGCCATGCCCGTGAAAATCTGACCTGGAGCAAGCCGTTTACGCAAGTGCTGGACGAGTCCAAAGCGCCTTTTTATAAATGGTTTGGCGATGGTGAGCTCAATGTCAGTGAAAACTGCCTGGATGTGAACTTAAAAAATGGTAACGCTCATAAAGTCGCGATTATTTTTGAAGCCGATGGGGGTGAAGTAAAAAAAGTTACTTACCAGCAGCTCTATGAATTGGTCTGTAAATTCGCAAATGGCTTGAAATCACTCGGTTATAAAACCGGTGATCGCTCAGTCATTTATTTGCCGATGTCGATCGAAGCCGTCGTCGCGATGCAGGCCTGCGCACGTCTGGGTATTACGCACTCTGTCGTGTTTGGAGGATTTTCAGCCAAGAGTTTGCATGAGCGTATTACTGACGTGGGCGCGAGTCTTGTCATTACCGCCGACGAACAAATGCGCGGCGGTAAGGCGATTTCGCTCAAGCCAGCTGTAGACGAGGCCTTTGCAATGGGGGGTTGTGAGGCCGTCCGTCATTGTGTCGTTTACAAACGCACAGGCGGCAAAGTCGCCTGGGATGCCAAGCGTGACATCTGGATGCATGAGCTCGCAGATAATCAGTCTGCCGAGTGCGCACCTGTCGCGGTAAATGCGGAGCATCCGCTTTTCATTCTTTACACCTCGGGCTCGACCGGTAAGCCCAAGGGTGTTCAACATTCCTCAGGTGGTTATTTGCTTTGGGCCAAGCTCACCATGCAATGGGTGTTTGACGCCAAGGCGAGCGATGTATTCTGGTGCACGGCCGATGTGGGTTGGGTGACGGGCCATACCTACATTACCTATGGCCCTCTGGCTGCGGGTCTCACACAAATCGTGTTTGAAGGCGTGCCGACTTATCCAGACGCAGGTCGTTTCTGGAAAATGATTCAGGATCATAAAGTCACGATTTTCTACACGGCACCGACAGCGATTCGTTCGTTGATCAAAGCCTCGGATGCCAACGATGCGCATCATCCAAAATCTTTTGATCTAAGCAGTCTCAGACTGTTGGGATCGGTGGGCGAGCCAATTAATCCGGATGCATGGATGTGGTACCACAATAATGTCGGTGGCGGTCGCTGCCCGATAGTTGATACCTGGTGGCAAACCGAGACGGGTGGCCATATGATCACCCCGTTGCCGGGTGCGACACCGCTGAAACCAGGCTCATGCACAACCCGTCTGCCAGGCATTACCGCAGCAATCGTTGACGAGGCGGGTGGTGATGTTGAGGCGGGTCATGGTGGATTTCTGGTAATCAAGCGTCCCTGGCCATCCATGATTCGTAACATCTGGGGTGATCCGGATCGTTATATCTCGAGCTATTTTCCTTCAGAGCTTGGCGGTTACTACCTCGCAGGTGATGGCGCGCAATGCGACAAAGACGGCTGCTTCTGGATCATGGGGCGCATTGACGATGTGCTGAATGTTTCCGGTCATCGTCTGGGCACAATGGAAGTCGAATCCGCCCTAGTCTCGCATGAGTTGGTCGCTGAGGCTGCTGTGGTGGGGCGTCCTGATGCAACGACTGGCGAGGCGGTCGTCGCGTTTGTGGTGCTCAAGCGCTCATGCCCCGAGGGTGAGGAGGCGATTGCAATTGGCAAACAACTACGCGACTGGGTGGCCAAGGAAATCGGCCCAATTGCCAAACCTAAAGAGATTCGCTTTGGTGATAATTTACCGAAGACGCGTTCTGGCAAGATTATGCGTCGCTTATTGCGCGTAGTCGCCAAGGGCGAAAAAATTACGCAGGATGTATCGACACTCGAAAATCCAGCCATTCTGGATCAGCTTTCATCACCAGTTTGATCGGACTGCATGAACGTTTTACCGATGAGTGAGTATTTCGGGGATCTGGATTCAGATCCCCGTTTTTTTCTTCTCTTTAC
>CAIPID010000283.1 GCA_903865015.1 uncultured beta proteobacterium
GACTGGGAGTGGTTTTTTGACACCACATTTAAACTACTGCCTTCTGGTGCCCTACGTTTGAATTATGACAAAGACATCCGAGAACCGATGCAGCACGCCTATATTGATCAAGACTTTGATGAATGGCCGCTATACGATGCAATCAAATGCCCGACGATGTTGATTCATGGTGCCCTGTCTGACCTGGTATCTACAGAAACCGCTACGGGAATGACTCAACGTGGTCCGCGCGCATTGCTAAAAATAGTTGAAGGCGTGGGCCATGCTCCCATGTTTATGACAGAAGATCAGATTGCCCTTGTGCGCGATTTTCTGTATGCCGCCTGAGCGATTTGAAGGTTATTGGCTGAAACCGAAAAATGAATTGGTCAGCTGATAACCTTTTGTAATAGCCAAAAAAATACCAACCCTGAAGGGTTGGTATGTGCGATCTGGTGGGCCGGGGGAATTGAACCCCCGTCCGCGAGCCCTTTTCTCAGTGGGACAACAGTTCAATATATGCTTGATAGCTATAAGTACGGTATTTTTTTTGGCCTGTCATTTCCACCACAATGCCCAGCTCCTCAAGCGATTTCACTGCTGCGTTCGCGGTAGGGAATGTCGTACCAAGATTCTGTGCAACTCTATCGATTGTGAAACGAGGCATCATAGGCAACATTTCAAAAAGTCGATAACTAGAGGGTCCTGCCTTGGGTGATTGAAGCAGGCGTTTACGGTCACCCGCGACTAAGCTTGCAACTTCAATGATGTTTTGTTCTGCCTCATTCGCTGCAATGCTGACGCCTTCCAGAAAAAATGAAACCCAGGACTCCCAATCTCCTTCAGTGCGGATGCTTGATAGCCTGCGGTAGTATTCCGCCTGATGTTTTTTCAAGTAACCGCTTAAGTACATCAGCGGTTCGGATAACAAACCCCAATATTCAAACAGCGCTGCGATGAGCAGTCTGCCGATGCGCCCGTTGCCATCCAGAAAGGGGTGTATGGTTTCGAATTGAGCATGAACTAGTGCTACTTTTACCAGTGGCTGTAAATCTGTAGTGTCGCCATGGATGAAATGTTCCAGGTTTGCAAGCAGTTCTGGAACGCGCTCAGGTGGCGGAGGGACAAACACTGCATTACCAGGTCGCGTACCTCCGATCCAATTTTGAGTTCTACGTAATTCTCCTGGCTGTTTGCCTGCCCCCCGTACGCCATTGAGTAGCACACGATGTGCATCGCACAGCAGTCGCACACTGATCGGGAGCCCTTTGGGATCGCGTAGTTGATCTTCCACTAACCTAAATGCACTGAGATAATTTGTGACTTCCTCTACATCGTCAGTATTGCTGACCTCGAAACCTGCTTCTTCATCAAAGAGGTCCGTAAGCGTGGCTTGTGTCCCTTCAATTTGCGAGGTGAGCAATGCTTCTTTGCGAATAGCGCTGTAAAGTAACCAATCCACTGAAGGTACTAGGCCAGAAACACCAGCCAAGCGAGCTAGTGCGAGTTCGGCCTGTCTGTTTAAATCAAGAAAAGCAGTGTTTGCTAAAGCAGGATCTTGCGGGGGTAATGGATTGGGAACGAATGCGCGAACTGACTCTCCCAGCGTTGTGGAGATGCTGTAGGTACCGGAGGCTCTACTCATGAAAGCTCACTTTAATTAATTTAATTATATTAAAGCACTCTTTAATATAAA
>CAIPID010000284.1 GCA_903865015.1 uncultured beta proteobacterium
AGGGTCTTTAGTTCTGGTGCAGAGATTACAAATAACCGGAGCATGCCCGACATCAATATGCAATATATGATTTCTGTGATGTTGCTTGATGGTACGGCTTCACTCGAAGCTGCACACGACGTTGCACGCATGCAGGATCCTCAGGTTATGGCATTGCGTAAACGAGTCGAATTAATTGGTGATCCAGAGCTTGAGCGCGCCTTGCCAAGTCGACAGGCGATTGTTGATATCACGCTAAAGGATGGGCGAGCCTTGCACTCTCACACAAAAAGTGTGCGTGGTACCTTTGCCAACCCGATGACACGCGCCGAAGTTGGTGAGAAAGCATTTGATTTGTGCGCACCTATCCTGGGCAAACAAAAGGCCGCCGAGCTGGTTGCACATATCTGGGATTTAGAAAAGATCAGTAATGTGGTGAGTCTCAGGAGTTTGTTGCAGCCTGCTTGATGCCCGCAACATTATTAAACAGAATCCCAACAAAGTGTCCGGCTGAGTCCCTCTTTGCATCAAAGCCGGGGTTTTTGTAAATATTTGGATTGATGACATGAGTGGCCGTATTGGAAACCAACAAGGTATAGCCATCGGCCGGTTGTCTTGAGGCGTAAGCTGCACCGATATTTCCCGCGGCACCACCTTTATTGCAGACGCTTGAGCATAAATAATCCCTGTTGAATTTTGTTTACCAGGCCGCGATAGAAGAGTCGCTGCGTGGTTCAGTTCCGCCTGTGAGCACGCCATTCGTATCGCGCAAAATAATCTGACCACGGCCCAAAGCGAGTGGATTGGTTGACCAGGATACGTCATGACCGAGCGACTGAAGAGAATCGAAAATTGCTTGGGGCGTTCCTCGTTCAAGACTAACTTGATTGCCTTTTGTCCATTCCCAACGCGGTGCATCGAGCGCTGCCTGAGGATTAAGTCCAAAGTCGATCATATTCATGACCATCTGCACATGGGCTTGGGGTTGTAGATAAGAGCCAATCACACCAAAAGAGCCGACAGGGCGATTACCGTGCGTCAAGAAACCTGGAATGATGGTATGAAAAGGGCGCTTGCCTCCCTCTAAGCAGTTAGGATGCGATGGATCGAGTGAAAAACCATTGCCGCGATTTTGTAAATTTATTCCAGTCCCGGGTACCACAAGACCCGAACCAAAGTTCATATAACCACTCTGAATGAGCGAAACCATATTGCCTTGCGCATCTGCGCAACTGACATAGACAGTACCGCCTCGTTGTTGTTGACCATCCGCTGGTAAGCGTGCGCGCTCTTTTATTTCGCTGTGCATGCGCGCGCTTGTAGTCTCGGAAAGCATTTCGTTGACTGATATGCTCATTCTCTTGATGTCGGTGATGTTCGCAATACCTAATTCAAAGGCTAGTTTGATCGCTTCTATTTGACGATGGTACGTCAGCGCACTGTCACGTTCACTAAAGGAAAAGTCTTTTAAGGCACCCAACGCCATGAGTGCCACGATGCCTTGAGAGTTCGGTGGCATTTCCCAGACGGTATAACCTCGATAGTTTGCAGAAATAGGTTCCACCCAGTCTGGTTTGAACGCAGCCAGGTCAGAGACACTGAGGTAGCCGCCCGCGTTCTGACAAAAACTTCCTATGTCACGAGCGAGTGACCCATGATAAAAACTGTCCCCATGATCGCTTGCTATGCAGGACAGTGTATTCGCTTGATCTGGTTGTTTCCAGATCTCTCCACTTCGTGGGGCCCGTCCTAGGGGTGCGAAAGCTTCAAACCATGGTTTGAAGTGTTGTGCTGAAAATTCATCTTTGAATAACTGAAAGGCTTGATTCCACGCATAGGCAACGGTTGGTGAAACAGGAAAACCTTCACCAGCCAGTTCGATTGCCTCATTTAGGGATTGTTGAAGGGACAGATTTCCGAATCTTTCCGACAATGCCACCCAGCTTGCCGGTGTGCCTGGTACCGTGACTCCTGATGGACCGTAGGTAGGAAACGCGTTGAATCCTTGGGCTGCGAGCTTTGCGATCGAAATGTTTTTTGGGGCAGGACCACTCGCGTTTAAACCGTGCAACTGATTTTCGTGCCAGACCAGTGCTAGGGTATCCCCACCGATACAGTTTGACGTGGGCTCTACAACGGTGAGTGCAGCCGCAGTGGCAACCGCAGCATCAATAGCATTGCCACCAGCCTGCAGTATTTTTAGACCTGCCTGGGCAGCCAGTGGGTGCGAGGTCGCAACCATCCCTCGCAAGGACTGCACAACAGCCCGCCTGGACGGGTAGGGATAGTGAAACGGGTCGCCAAGCAGGGAGTTCAAAATATAACCCTCTTATCTTTTAATACAGTGTGATAGATGATTATGCTCGGACTCGCTACTATTTCACGGCTTTGGGAAAGGGACGTAAGTTAGGCGCGTCAACAAAGCGACTATCTTCCGGGATGTATTTAGCCGTCATCTGATCGAGCTGACCTGACACCAACAGGCTATCGAGTCCTACATTCACGATTGACAGTAATTCAGTATTTCCCTTTTTAACAGCCCATGCGATGGGTAAGAAAAAAACTGGTTTTTCAGCAAACAAGACCTTGGTGGTTGGTTGTTGTTTTGCAAATTCTGTCGCGATAAAGATATCCTGAAAGCTTGCATCTGCCCGCCCGGCTGCGACTTCAATGAAGCCTGCTGCGAGGTTGCCACCAGCCAGAGAGGTGAGTTTCGCATTGGGCAATACGCGCTTGACGAAATCTTCAGCCTCAGTACCTTGAACGACTGCGATTTTGACCTCAGGCTTATTCATGTCGGCTAACTGGTTAAACCGCGTGTCATCCTTGCGCACAAGTGCGACACTACCGAGATAATTCAGTGGCTTTGAAAAATCGACGACCATGGCGCGTTTGACGGTCGCAAAGGTTCCTGCTATAGATAGGTCAAATTGGTTGGATTGCAAACCAGCTACAAAGTTAGCCCAGGTTGCTTCAACAAAAACAGGCTTTACACCCATTTGCTCACTTAGTGCACGGGCAGCATCTACATAAAAACCATTCACTTCTCCTGATACTGGATCTTTTGCAATACCTGGAGGAGAGGGGATATAACCGATACGCAATTCACCACGCTTGGTGATTTGTTCGATTTCACCAGCGGCCTGCGTGGGTGAAGACAGGGCAAGCAGCATCAGAGCACAGGCTGAAAGATATGAGAACATACGAAATTTCATGATGGCATCCTTGAAAAAGAAAGAGTGATGATTGAATTCTAGAGGGCGGTATGTGTTGTCAGTACTCGGGATAAAAACTCTTGCGTTCTACTTTGAGTTGGTTTTACAAAAACGTGCTCAGGCGAGCCTTGCTCGATAATTTCACCCTCCGCCATGAAGATCACCCGAGTCGCCACATCGCGTGCGAAGTGCATCTCATGGGTCACGATGATCATGGTCATTCCTTGTTTGACTAAATCACGAATCGTAGTCAATACCTCACCCACAAGTTCGGGGTCCAGCGCTGAGGTCGGTTCGTCGAAAAGCATCAGTTTCGGACGCATCGCTAACGCGCGTGCAATGGCTGCTCTTTGTTGTTGACCACCGGACAAGCGTGTTGGTTTGACATCACGTTTATCAGAAAGTCCGACCTGCGCTAATAATTGCTCGGCATAGGCAATCGCCTCTGCTTTCGCAATGCCGAGGACGCGGGTCGGACCTTCAATGATATTTTCAAGAATAGTCATGTGGGGAAAGAGATTAAAGTTCTGAAAGACCATCCCCATTTGTGTGCGCAAGTGATTAATCACATGATCGGGTGCAAGTTTGCGTCTGCCAGAAACCGGCTTACTTTCCGCATAACCTACTAACTTGCCGTTAAAGATCACAGCACCTGAATCGTAAGGCTCTAAAAAATTGATGCATTTCAATAAGGTACTTTTTCCTGAACCACTCGGACCAATAATCGCGATGACCTCACCGGCCTGAACTGTCAGGTCGATATTGCGCAGCACATCGAGTTTGCCGTAGGATTTGTTCAGCGCACTAAGTGTCAACATATCATTGACTGGATCAGATCCAACCTGTGTTTTATCGATGCGACTCATGATGATTTCTGCAAACGCATTTCAAGTCTGCGTGAGAGCCAAATCCAGGGGAATGTGACAGCAAAAAATACGACGGCCAGGAACGTATAAATTTCCAGAGGCCGATAAGTCGAGGCGATTAAATTATTTGACTCTTGAAGCAACTCGTATACTGCG
>CAIPID010000285.1 GCA_903865015.1 uncultured beta proteobacterium
ACAGCTTCCCAGTCGCGGGTTGAAATCGCTTCGCCAGGAACCAGGTCTTTTGCACGCTTGACCGCGAGTTGTTTGCGTTTTTCATCGGCGCGCGCTTTATTTAAATCAGCATAGGCTGTACCAAAGTCTGGAGAGTCGATAACCGCAAGCGCTTGACCGGCCTTGACGACATCTCCAGGCGCAGCTTTAAGCTCAACAATCCGACCAGAAAAACTCACACCTATTCTGGCAGTGACGTCTTCATCGTAAGCGATGCGGGCACTGAGCTGGTCGGCAATCGGAACAGGGGTTAATGGAATGGGCTGGGACTGAATCATGGATAGTTGCGAAGCGCCCGGTGTGTAACGGATCGTTCCGGAAGCGATGACTTCTGGTGCAGCGATAACAGTCGTGCTTTCAACGGTTGCGATATGCTTTTTAGGCTTGAATATCAGCCAGGCAAGTAAAAGAACCATCAAAATTAAAAGCGAAACACCAAATGCTTTTTTTTGTTTGCTACTGAGTTTGTTGAAGTATTGCATTCGATCTCGATTTGAACCAGTCCAGGACACTCGCGGATTTTACAGAGTGGCGAGTTTTATAGTGGATTAGATTCGTTACCGTTTGGTAATGTTGGAGATCCACTGATGGGCAGTGTGATGCGAACCCTGAAACCAGGCTCGGCGTCCTCAATATCCATACTGCCGCCATGTAGTTGTGTGAAGGCCGCGACGATTGATAATCCAAGCCCACTTCCACGTGTCTGACGATTAATCCGATAAAATTTCTGCACTACTTTTTGACGTTCAATCTCAGGAATGCCAGGGCCGTTATCCTCAACGGTTAAACAAATAAAATCACCATGTTGCGCAGCAGCAATCCTAATGATTGAAGGGCTTCCAGCATATTTCAGAGCATTGTCGATTAAGTTCGCGACAATTCCGGCTAATAAGTCCTTATCTCCGGCTATGGAGGGATCGCCTGCGATATCAGTCACGATGGTAATGCCGAGCTCTTCGGCCGCGGCGTCATACAACTCCAGTAAATTAGTCACGACTTGACTAATGGATACTTGCTCAAAGGGTTGGCGTCTTGTGCTGGATTCAGCCTCCGCGATCTGCAAAAGCTTTTCCAGTACGACAATCAGGTTGTCAATTTCTTCAATCGCGAATTCACCCGCCGCTTCGAGTTTGGTTGAGTCGTGCGTACCGCGCATCGACTCCTCCAGATGACCTCTGATTAAACCCAAAGGGGTACGCAGGTTGTGCGCAATAATGTTCGACACATGGCGCACACCCTCCATGAGGTGCTGAATTCTGTCGAGCATCCGATTGATATCAGCACTCAGTCTCCCGAATTCATCAGGTGTACCTGTCATGGGAATACGGCGGCTCAGATTGCCGGCTTCGATATCAATGGTGGCATGTCTGATAGAGGAAATTCGCTTTTCGATTTCTCTCCTGAATAGAAGCGTGCCAATCACCGCCAGCAACACGGCGAGGATTCCACCAATCACCACCGCCCGGGCAATCAGTATCCGAATTTCGTTCAAATCCTGCATGTCTCGACCGACGATGAGCAGGGCGCCACTATCTAAGCGATGCAACAATACGCGACTGGGTGAAACTCCGCCACCTCGCATAACGACGCGGTCGATGACTAGATTTAACGGCGCCGCGCGATCGGCCCAGCCTGATATATTGCCCGCCAGTTTCTTTCCGTTTGGATCTGTTAACAGGATAATCTCTGTGTCCGAGTCCACTCCATCGCTGAGCGTATGTTCGATGCGCTGCGCAACGGAATTTAATCCATTGTTTTTCGCATCATCACTTAATCTGCTGGATATCGCATTGATTTTTGTATCGATCGTACGCGCCATCACGCCGATCGTTGCGAAGTAAAAGACAGTTGAGAATAGAAACACCGATGCGATGACTAAAGCGCCGCAAATGAGTGCCAGCCTGAACGCGACAGAGTGCCAGATTCTATCCATCGATGCCAAATTTATATCCAGCTCCACGCACGGTATGAAGTAAAGGCGGGCTATATCCTTTGTCTATCTTCGTGCGCAAGCGACTAATCTGAACATCAATAACATTCGTACCTGGATCAAAATGAAAATCCCATACAGATTCAAGCAGCATCGTACGTGTCACAACCTGGTTCTGATTACGCGCGAGGTACTCAAGCAATCTGAATTCACGCGGCTGCAAATTAATCGTCTGTCCGGCGCGCTCGACGCGCCGTGTGCTCAGATCGATGGATAAATCTGCGATGTTAATTGTCCGTGACGTTTCAGCAATTGACAGGGTACGTCTGGTTAGGGCTTCAAGCCTCGCCAGCAATTCAGGAAAAGCAAAGGGTTTAGTTAAGTAGTCGTCGCCGCCTTCTCGCAGGCCTTTGACGCGTTCATCTAGGCTTGCCAGCGCACTCAACACAAGCACGGGCGTTTTATTTTGATTGTTTCTGAGTGCGCGTATGATCTGAAGCCCGTCTTGCTCATCTGGCAACATACGGTCAACGATCATCACATCCCATTTAGTGTGCTGGGCTTGAAATAGTCCCGAAGCAGCATCGTTGCAATGAAATACTTCGTACTCAGCAAGTCGTAACCCATCACAAAGATAGCGAGCCATGTCTGCTTCATCTTCGATGACCAATACGCGCATGTTCAATGATTCTCAGAAAACACTTCAATAATCGCACGCAAGTCTGGTTCGATGACAACTCAACATTAAAAACGTTGAGTTGTCAACGATTAAAGACTTCAGGCCGGTGTAAACATGGGTACCGGAGGACCGTCGCCTTCGGTGGGTTTGAAGACCAGCTTGACCTTCTGACCGATTTTGAGCGTCTCCAGATCACAGTCCACAATTTGCGTCATCATTGTGACGCCTTCATCGAGCGTCACATAGGCGATGCAATATGGGTTTGGATTGCCACGCTGCATCACGCTTAATGAGTAAATCGTGCCATTGCCAGGTGACTCTTTCCAATCTGTTTCACCGAAACAAAATGGACAAAGCGTACGTGGATACCAGTGTGGCTGGTTACACGATTTACAGACTTTGACCAAAAACTTACCAAGTTTGGCCGCTTCCCAAAAGGGTTGACTTCCCTGTTCGATTGTCGGGGCAGGGTATACGTTGGGTTGATACATCATTGTCATGATTAACCACGCTCCATGATCAGTGTGGCGCTACCGTGGCGCGATCCAAGGAAACCGCCTGTGCCGTGGGCCAGAGCGATGTCACAATTCTTAACCTGAACGGCAGGGTGGGCTTCGCCACGCAACTGACGCACAGCTTCGATGACTTTAGTGATGCCGCCGCGGTTAGCAGGGTGGTTGTTACACAATCCACCACCATCTGTGTTGAAAGGCAACTTACCAACACCAGATATCAGGTTGCCATCCGAAACAAACTTACCACCTTCGCCTTTTTTGCAGAAACCGAGGTCTTCGAGCTGCATGATGACTGTGATCGTAAAGCTGTCATAGATCGATGCGTATTTAATATCTGCAGGTGTGACACCCGCCATTTCGAACGCGCGTGCACCAGAAAAACGTGCAGCAGAATAGGTCAGATCGACTTTGCCGCCGAGTTGTCCCTTAACCGCTTCGCCTGTGCCACGGATTTTGACCAGTGGACGCTTAAGTGTTTTGGCGATATCAGGGTGGGCGACAATCAGGGCGCCACCACCATCACTCACCACGCAGCAATCCAGGCGCTTAAGAGGCGTGGTGACCATGGGTGAATTCATCACGTCTTCTACCGTGACAACATCTCGCAACATTGCATGCGGGTTGTGTTGCGCGTGATGTGACGCAGCAACCTTTACCCATGCAAGTTGTTCTTGCGTAGTGCCATACTCGTACATATGACGCGCAGCAACCATGGCGTAACTGTTAACGGTCACGGGGCCATAAGGTGCCTCAAACGGTGCATCAGGCACATCGCTGCCCCAGTTGCGTGGCTGCATGCCAGACGAGCCCGCTGAGCGAGGACGGCCAGCGAGGGTAATCAATGCAATTTTGCATTTACCCATTGCAATCGCCTCTGCCGCGTGTGCAACGTGAATCAGATAGGAGGAACCACCTGTTTCGGTTGAGTCGACGTGCTTGAGTTTAGTCAGGCCCATGTAGTCAGTCATGCTGAGCATGCCCAACCCGGGTGCATCGCCGGCGCAGAAATAGCCGTCGATATCATCGTGTGTCAAACCTGCGTCTTCGAGCGCGCCTTTGGCGGACTCAGCATGCAGTTGCGCGACGGATTTGTCGGGTGCTTTACGTGTGGGGTGTTCGTATGCACCGACGATATATGCTTTGTCTCGTGTGGTCATTTGAATGATTAGTTAAGTGTTGAATAAAAAAAGCGTTGTACTACTTTAAAAAAATTAGCTTTAACTGTGTTCTATTTTGCTTGGCCTTTGGCACTCAACGCAAGAGATAACCAACCAAGCATTAGCAAAACACCGCCTGTCGGTGCAACTTTTGTTGCTTCGACCAGGCCGATTAGGTATTTTGCATAAATCGAACCGCTAAACAAAATGATTCCAATCAAAAAACACCATCGGCTAAGCCTTGCGGCCCTGCCTGCAAGTAGCGTACTGATAAGCAACACCACAGCATGCAACAACTGATAATTAGAAGCCCGTTCAACTGAAATAATCGCCTGTCCTTCTGCTAGTGCATGCGCCGCAACGGCGCCAATCAGCACGGCAGTCAAACCTAATAGCCCAGCTATTAGTCTCCAGGGGTCGAGGCGTGTCAGCATCAGTTGTTTGGGATTTAAATTTAGTTAAACTCTTTCGTCTATTATGCTATGCATATTGTGCGAGTGTGTTTGTGAATTAAAAAGCCTGTCGTCAGCAAATACATAACAGTTCGCCGCTTTAAGCGAGCGGGCCATGCAAAACACTCACAAAAGATATTTATTAATATCCGGATATTTATAATGAATTCAAAATGGTTGTTAAGTTTGCTGCCCCTTGTTTTAATGGGATGCATGGGAATTGACTCAAAATCATCCCCTACAAACACATTCACGGTGGATGTGGGATTTGAGGAGGTCTACCGGCGCGCGCATGAGCAAGCAGAGCGCTGCTGGCGCACGGATACGGGTTACCCGATCGGTGGCGGTGTTAATCAGGCAACAAAAACCTCTCAACTCTATGTCACCGGCGATATTGGTGGGCGTTTAGGACAGGTTGACGCACGCGCAACGGCAGCCAAATCCTCTGAAGTCACGATCACCGTATGGGGCGTGGGAGCCTGGGGGCCTGATGCGCTGCAAGCGATGAAAGAAGTTATTCAGTTCGGGGTGCCAACTTGCACCAGTTACATGCCACGCGACTCTTATCAAATTTTAAAATGACCATTTACGCAAAAGAATCAGGTATTAGTTACTTTGGCTTTCATATCCCGTATCTTGAGTTACTCGGGGTTGAGCCGATTGAATGCGCAAATGATCGCGCAGTCACCAGAATGAACATACGTACCGAGTTGCTCAATAGCCGTGGTCATGTGCACGGTGGTGCAATCATGAGTGTGCTGGATTTCACACTCAGTGCTGCGGGGCGATCAGTCGATCCGCTCGGAATAGGTCTGGCAACGATTGATATGACGACAAGTTGCATCGAGCCAGGCATGACGGATCTGATCGTCGAGGCACGCTGCATCAGGCGTGGACGTTCGATTGCGTTTTGTGAGGGTGAGGCGCGCGACCCAGACGGCAAGCTGATTGCCAAGGCCTGCGCATCTTTCAAGCTGATTCGTTTAAGCCCTGGCTCTGACTGAATTAATTCAGTTTTGCTTTGACTTGCGCTGAGAGCGCTGACATATCTGCGCGTCCAGCCAGGGCCTGTTTAAGAATAGCCATGACTTTGCCCATCGCGGGAGCACCCGTCACGCCGGAAGCATGGACATCTGCGACGGCCGCATCAATGGCGGCGGTGACTTCCTCGTCAGAGGCGGCTTGTGGCAGAAATTCTCTTAAAACAGCCATCTCAGCTGTTTCTTGTTGAACCGTCTCAGTGCGTCCCGCTTGCTCGAAGGCAGCGATGGACTCTTTACGTTGTTTAACTTGCTTTTCGATAATGGCTGTGACCTCAGCGTCGTTCAGCTCTCGTCTCTCGTCTACTTCTTTTTGTTTGATCGCGGCCTGTAAAAAACGCAGTGTACCCAGCCGCTCTGAAGCTTTTGCACGCATGGCGTCTTTAACGGAGTCTGCAAGTCGAATTTTGAGCGAGGACATAACAACCTTCTTGTTGAATATTGAATACACCCTAGTATAAGTCAGGTGAGTGCGCTGATAATTTGTTTCAAATTATCCAGTTGCCACTTGGCTATATTTGTAACTTCACCTTTGTTGTTATATGTTCTTTCTTCAAAATAAGTTTTGCCGGATCGATCCGCCATTACGACGGTTGAGCAACGGGTACCGTATACATCATCCAGTATAAATGGGCTGCTTAGTTGTAACTCGCGCTCAGCTGATAAGCCTGTACTGGGTAGTTCGGATACATTCGCAGGTGTTGTATCGCGAAAAATTTCAAATAAGGCAGCGGCATTTGTTGCTACGTCATTTGTGAGTAACGCGCTGACTGCCGCTTGCGTGCGTGTAACTTTTGGCCAGGCAATATCCAGCGTTGCATTGGATAAGCCATGAACGCCATCAGCCAGGCAAGTGTCTAATTCCTGTGCACGATTAGAGACATAATGTGCGGAGTTTGCATCGGCTAGCAGCAAATTGAATCCATTGAATTGCTTGGTCTCTAAACATGTCGCCTGGGCATACTGCTTGGCATCTTGAGTGTTTGTCAGGAAATTGCTCACCAACGCCCCACGACTAGGCGCGTCTGGATTTTGATTGCCGGGTTCACGATAGTTGGTGAGCAAGGCAATTTTTCCGCGCGCGGACAATCCCAGCCAAGTCCCTCCTGCACGCAAATCGCGTCCGGCCAGTACGTGAGGGTGGTCACGCCAGATGTGAGCGGCCTGAGTAGGTCTCGCGTGATACTCGTCGCGGTTTGCAACAATAATCAGACCAAATCGGGCATGCATATTACGCGCGATGACGGCGAGACACATTGTGTTTGATCTATTCGGGCTTGATGCCTGCGTCTTTGATCAAGCCCTGCCACAACACTAATTGCTGTCCGACAAAGTTCGCAAAATCTTGCGTTGAGCCACTAAATGCATCAAAGCCTAAATTCGCCAGCTTTGTTTTTGTTTGAGGATCATTCACGATTTGGTTAATTGCGGCGTTTAATTTGGCAACGATTTCTGGCTGCATGCCTGCCGGGCCAAAATATCCATTCCAGGAATTCAGATCAAAATCCTTAATGCCAGATTCTGACATGGATGGCAGATCAGGAACGATCGCACTGCGTGTAGCAGTCGATACTGCAAGTGCACGCATCTGACCTGACTTTACAAACGGCATACCAGAGGCTACGTCGGTAAACATCAGATCAACCTGACCACCTACTACATCCGTCATTGCCTGGGGCGTGCCTTTGTATGGGACATGGACAATATCTATCCCAGCGCGGGCAGCAAGTGTCGCACCTCCCACAATACCTGTGCTGTTTCCAGAGGCGTAATTCAATTTGCCAGGATTCTTTTTCGCGTAGGCAACTAACTCCTGAACATTATGAATCGGTAATTTTGGATTGACGACCAGAATGAAGGGCAGGTTACCCCCACGGGCGATAGGTGTGAAATCCTTGACTGGGTCATAACTGATTGATTTCATCAGCCACGGTGCTGCGGAGTGAGCGGTGTTGGTGGACAGGAATAAGGTGTAACCATCTGGTTGGGCGCGCGCGACGAGCTGTGCACCAATCGTTGCATTGCCACCCGGCTTATTTTCTATAATGACTTGTTGGCCCAGTTTCTTGCCAAGCTCAACCGCTACGATTCTACCGACCGCATCCGTTCCAGAGCCAGCAGGGAAGGGGATGACAAGCGTAATGGGCTTTGCTGGGTAGGGAGCGGACGATTGCGCCAGTGCCGTTGTAGGCGTTGTGGCGGCAATCAACGCGGATAGGGCGCAAACAGCTGAAATTGATTTGATAATTGTTCTACGGATCATTTGTTTATCTTTTGACATGTTGTTGGCTCACGCAGAGAGTTTGTTTTTTAATGCGCGCCAAAATCAATGCGCGCCAAAACGTACAACCCGCTCGGGAGACTCTTCGTATGGAGGTGAGTAAATAACCAGAACGCGTGCGGGGGTATCACTCGTCACGGTGAATACATGCGGCAAATCAGGCGGAAAAAAACAGCAATCACCTGGCACCATATCGACGGCCTCGCCGTTCATTTCAGCACGTGCAGTGCCAGCCAATAAGTAACATACCTGCTCGATACCTGGATGCGCGTGGGGGAGAGCGCCTTTGCCTTTTTCGATTGAGCCAAGCAATACCTCGAGATGCTCAGCCCCGACAGTTTCGCGACTGATTAAACGTCGGTTGAGCGTTCCGGTGTGGTTGGCCGGTGAATAGCCAGGAATTTCAGCTTCCCTGACGAACCAGTCAGGTGTTGAGCGATTGTTTTTCTTGTCATTCGAATTAGGCATAGTTTCCTCT
>CAIPID010000286.1 GCA_903865015.1 uncultured beta proteobacterium
AAGCAATCATGCAGCCAACAAGACATTATCTGAGCACTGACGGATTTAAATTACGCGCCTTAACCACTTTGGCAGTGAGGTCTGATTGACGATCAGCACTCCCAGCATGGTGATCACTATGCCGAGCAAAATAGGTGTGCTCAATGGTTCGTCAAACAAAATCCAGGCCATCAGTGCAGTCGTAGGTGGCGTGAGGTACATCATGCTGCTGACTTTAGTAGCATCGCCACGGCGTAACAATATGAACCAGAGGCTCATTGCGCCGATGGAGATCGGCAAGATTCCCCAAAGCAGGGCGCCTATCATTGGCACGGTCCACTGGATTTCGCGGGTTTCAAACAACAGCATCATCACCAGGCACAGCAGGGCGCTGGTGCTGAACTGAATCACCGAGCCGGTGCGCAGATCAAAACTCGGGCAAAAACGCTTTTGATAAAGTGTCCCGAGCGTGATGGAGACCATCCCGGCGAAGGCAAAGATGATGCACGTCCAGGTCAGCCCATCCACACGAATTTTGGCAAACAAGACCAATGCAACGCCCACCAGGCCCAATACCAGTCCAAGCCATTGCCGAGGTGTGACTTTCTCTGAGACCACCGAGGCCAGTATCGCCGTCAGAATAGGTTGCAGGCCTACGATCAGCGCTGCCAGCCCTGCGGGCATACCTTGTTTGACCGCAACCCAGACACCGCCCAGATAGCAGAATTGGAATAAAGCGCCTGCGATGGCGATGTGGGCGATTTGTTTGCCGCTCGGCCATGATGGCTTGAGCCAAAGTACGACTGGAATCATGCACAGGACTACGCCTGCAAAGCGCAGAAACAAAAAGGTCATGGGTTCGGAGTAAGGCATGCCATAACGGGCAATGATGAAGCCCGTACTCCAGATGAGAATAAAGATTGGTGCGAACCAGAATGTCGATTTCATGGACTTAGTTTAATTCGAGTTAAGATTTGCGCATGACTAAAGCCACTCATGCCTCTGCCGACTTAATCGACTCACGCTACGCATTGCGTCGCTTACTCATTACGCTGATCATCATGACGATGGGTAGCAGTTGTATGTATGTCGTGGCGGTCGTACTGCCCGATGTTCAGGCGGAGTTCGGTGTGTCGCGCTCCGATGCATCCTTGCCTTATACGCTGATGATGATTGGTTTTGGCGTGGGTGGATTGTTTATGGGGCGACTCACCGACAGATTCGGCATCACGCTGACCTTGCTGGTGGGCTCCGTGGGTGTCATGGGCGGATTCATCTGGGCTGGTTTGGCTGGCAGTATTTTGAGCTTTACCCTTGCGCACGGCATCATGCTTGGATTGTTGGGTGCCTCAACAACCTTTGCTCCACTGGTCGCTGACACGTCTCTCTGGTGGAACAAGCGTCGTGGTATCGCCGTCGCCGTCTGCGCGAGTGGCAATTATCTTGCCGGGTCTATCTGGCCCACACTGACTCAGCATGGGGTCGAGACGATCGGTTGGCGCCAAACTTATATTGGGCTGGGTATTGTGTGTGGCGTGAGTATGGCGTTACTGGCGTTTTTGATGCGTCAGCGCCCTCCTGCTGTCCAGCTGGCTGCGGCAGGTAGTGCTAAAGAAACACAGACGCAGCGACCTTTTGGTCTGAGGATGGGGCAAGCCCAGATGCTACTTTGTGTGGCTGCTGTCGCTTGCTGTGTAGCGATGTCCATGCCGCAGGTGCATATCGTGGCCTACTGCGTTGATTTGGGGTTTGGCCCCGCGCGCGGTGCTGAAATGCTCTCGCTGATGTTGTTTTGCGGGATTGCTAGCCGACTGATTTCTGGTGTGATTTGTGACCGGATCGGTGGCGTGCGCACGCTGTTGCTGGGGTCTGTGCTGCAGGGCGTGGCATTGCTGATGTTTTTACCTTTCAATGGCCTGGTTTCGCTTTATTTGATTTCCGCAATGTTTGGGTTATTTCAGGGCGGGCTAGTGCCTTCTTATGCAATCATCGTGCGCGAACACTTCCCAGCCAAAGAAGCCGGCGCACGTGTCGGCTCTGTCATGATGGCCTCTCTGCTGGGTATGGCGTTAGGCGGTTGGATGTCAGGCAAAATTTTTGATCTGACCGGTTCTTATAACGCTGCGATGATTAACGGGGTTGCCTGGAATTTTCTGAATATAGCCATCGCTGGGTGGTTGTTTATGCGAATCCGCAAGCAAGAATCTCTTCAGCCTTCGCATCATAAAACCCTATAATTCGAGAAATTTTTCGCTTAAAGGGTTAAGCCATGCTGCTTGGCTTTGTCATTGTTTATTGGGTCATTTCCGTCGGCATCGGCCTATGGGCGGCGTTGCGCGTCAAAAACACTGCAGACTTTGCTGCTGCCGGGCATAGTCTGCCATTGCCGATCGTGACGGCGACGGTATTTGCCACCTGGTTTGGTTCCGAGACTGTTCTGGGCATCCCCGCGACCTTTATGAAAGAAGGCCTGGGCGGGATTGTGGCCGATCCGTTTGGCTCCTCGATGTGTCTGATTTTGGTGGGTGTTTTTTTTGCAAAGCACCTCTACAACCGTCGCATGCTGACAATCGGAGATTTCTTTCGCGAGAAATATGGGCGTACGGTTGAGGTATTGATTACCTTATGCATTGTGGTGTCCTATCTGGGCTGGGTCGCTGCGCAGATTAAGGCGCTCGGGCTGGTTTTTAATGTGGTGTCCGATGGCAGCATTTCACAGACGACAGGCATGCTCATTGGTGCGTCGAGTGTGCTGATTTACACCTTGTTTGGTGGTATGTGGTCAGTGGCGATTACTGACTTTATCCAGATGATCATCATCGTGATTGGCATGTTGTATATCGGTGGCGAGATGACCGCGCAAACGGGTGGTATTGGTGTGGTGCTGGAACATGCTTCCCAGGCGGGTAAGTTCAACTTCTGGCCCGACGCGAATTTAGCGGCCATCCTGGGGTTCATTGCGGCGTTGTTCACCATGATGCTGGGTTCGATTCCACAGCAGGACGTATTTCAACGCATCACTTCCTCTAAAAACGTCAATATCGCGGTGCAGGCTTCCATCCTCGGCGGTGTGCTGTATTTTATATTTGCCTTTGTGCCGCTCTACCTGGCGTATTCCGCAACGCTGATCAGTCCAGGACTGATTGAGCAATATCTTGAAACCGATGCACAGATGATTTTGCCCAAGCTTGTCATGGGTTATGCACCGATGTTCGCGCAAATCATGTTTTTTGGCGCGCTCCTGTCCGCGATTAAAAGCTGCGCAAGTGCGACACTGCTGGCACCTTCCGTGACCTTTGCTGAAAACATTGTCCGCGGGATGTTTAAGCATCTCTCGGATAAGGACTTGCTGCGTGTGATGCGCATTACGGTGCTGTGTTTCACGGTGGTCGTCACCGCCTTTGCAATCAACTCAGATTTGTCCATTTTTAAAATGGTGGAAAGCGCCTACAAGATCACGCTGGTTGCGGCATTCGTGCCGCTGGCGTTTGGTGTGTACTGGTCCAGAGCAAATCCACTTGCAGGTTTGCTTGCTGCCTTGTTCGGCCTGGCGACCTGGATCGCCTGTGAGACGTTGGCACCGAAGGGCCTTGTTCCACCACAACTCGCCGGTTTGTGCGCGAGTGTTATGGGGATGCTGATAGGGGGGCTGGTACCGCGCACGTTATTGCGTAGTACTTAAGGCGCGTCGCCCCGTTCGCTCATGGTACTGATTGCGTTTTAGCTTCCAGAGGGAAAGCGTTTGTTGATTACGCTTTTATAACGATCGCTGAGCTCTTCAGGATTGGCGACCGATACCCCCATGTCGCGGGCCAGGCCATCCTCTACACCGTAGACCCAGCCGTGCACGGTCAGTGGCTGTCCCCGTGCCCAGGCATCCTGCACACTGGTTGTCTGGCAGACGTTAACAACCTGCTCAATCACATTGAGCTCGCAAAGTTTATCGGCACGCTCGGTGTTGTTCAGTACACGACCAAGATAGCTGCCATGACGCTCGTTCACGTCCTTGACGTGGCGAATCCAGTTGTCTGCCAGTCCAACCCGGATGTTTTCCATCGCAGCTCTCACACCTGCGCATCCGTAATGGCCGACCACGATGATATGTTTAACCTTGAGCTGGTCGATTGCGAACTGGATGACCGATAAGGCATTCATGTCGGTATGTACGACAACGTTTGCAATATTGCGATGCACAAAGACCTCGCCTGGCGCCAGACCGGTGATCTGGTTAGCCGGTACGCGTGAGTCCGAACAACCGATCCACATGTACTCTGGGGATTGCTGATTAGCGAGTCGCTTGAAAAAGTCAGGATCAGCATCGGTCACGGATTTGACCCATTGCAGATTATTTTCAAACAGAACGTCAAGCGAGTGCGGGTTGTTTTCTTTGTACATAGCTAAATCTTACCTCTTGAGTCGCGTCATCTGCGCATTGTGTGCGAGATTTCGTGTCATGTTGTAGCGGGTGTGCTAGATTTCTAAAGACAAATCATGGGTACAGCGATTTTATTTACCTTGTAGCGATCATTTTAAAGGTAACGCGTCGCAATGTATAAAAACTGATGCTAAACCAAGGAGACACACAATGAGTCATGATCACGATGCACGGACAGATGTCAAACGCCGCCGGTTGTTGCAAGGGGGTATTGGATTTGCGGCTTCACTTTCAGGCATTTCGCAAAGTGCCTGGTCACAGCAGGGTCTGGCTAAGCCCGGCGGCTATGATTTACTGATCACTGGTGCACGGGTCATAGACCCCTCCCAGGATCTTGACAAGATTATGGATATCGCCATTAGTCGCGGCAAGGTGATGGAGATTGGCGCAAACTTGCCAGCAGATAAAGCGGCACAAAAGATTGACGCAAAAGGCAGACTGATTACAGCTGGTCTGGTGGATCTGCATGCGCATACCTATCCTCAAGGCTCGGCGATTGGTTTGCCTGCCGATGAGTTGGCTCAATTCACAGCCACTACAACTTTCGTGAGTGCCGGTGATGCGGGTGCAAATAATTTTTCTGCATTCAAACATTACATTCAGGCACAGGCACGCAGCCGCATGTATGCCTTTATTCATATTTCATCGATTGGTCTTGCCGGCTTTCCGGTCGGGGAGATGAAAAATATGGATTATGCGAATATAGATCTCGCGGCACGCACGCTGGATCAGAACCAGGATATCGCTTTAGGGATCAAGGTGCGCGAGTCGCTCGATGTGGTGGGCGACAATGGCATAGAGCCCTTGCGACGTGCGCGTCTGGCGGCCGAACGCTCAGGCGTAAAAGGTGCGCGAGTCATGTGCCATATCGGTAATGCACCGGGAGATTTGGGCGAATTACTGAATTTATTGCGCCCAGGAGATATTCTGACGCACGTCTACAGTGGCGCTGGAAACAACACCGTACAGAATGGCAAAGTAATCGCCGCGGCGCTCGAAGCAAAAAAACGCGGTGTCTTGATTGATGTGGGACATGGTGGCGGCAGCTTTGACTTTACGGTTGCCGAGCCAGCCTTGCAGCAAGGCCTGACGCCGGATACCATCTCCAGCGATTTGCATGCCTACAGTGGTAACTCTCCCAGTATCCCTTTTCTGCCACAGGTCGTGAGCAAATTCCTCACGCTTGGTTTCACGCTCAAACAGGCGATTGCGATGGCAACGGTGCGTCCCGCTGAAATTATTAACCGGGCACCGCTTGTCGGGACTTTAAAAGTTGGGGCACCCGCTGATATCGCGATCTTTGACCTGGTTGAGAAACCAGTCGAATGGCTGGATACAAAAGGTAATAAACGGGCGGGTACAGTTTCGCTTGTCCCCGTTCAGACAATTCGTGCAGGCGTGCCATTTGGCCGGCCCTTTCCCTCGCCTTTTGCCTATCCTTAACAACATGTCATGTGGTCTGAGTCATAAATCGGCGACAATGTTGCTAGTATGAAAAACATTGTCGCCCCACAAGCCTACAGACCCGAAATCGACGGGCTTCGTGCCCTCGCCGTGTTGCTGGTTGTCAGTTACCACTATTTCGCCGTGCGTGGCGGATTTGTGGGGGTTGATATATTTTTTGTGATTTCTGGATATCTGATCTCGCATCAGATTTTCACCGATCTCGATCGTGGCAGATTTAGTCTGCTCGAGTTTTACGCCAAACGCATCCGTCGAATTTTCCCTCCGTTATTGGTCATGATTGTGGCGACACTGTTCGCGGGTTGGCTGCTGTTGCTGCCAACTGATTTCAGATCACTAGGCAAACATGCCGCGGCAGGGGTTGCTTACGTATCCAATTTTTTACTCTGGAGCGAAGCGGGTTATTTTGATGGGCCTTCCGCATACAAACCTTTTCTGCATCTTTGGTCGCTCGGCATCGAGGAGCAGTTTTACCTGACGTGGCCGCTCGCGATGATCTTGCTCTATCGCTACATGCGCAGCAAATTATCCGGCTTAATGGCTTTGACCGCACTGTCTTTTGTGTTGAGCCTGATCGCGACCGTTAAAAATCAAGATATGGCTTTTTATATGCCTGTCACGCGATTTTGGGAATTGGCAGCGGGAGGAGTACTGGCTTATTGTTCTCTGCATCAGTGCACGATCT
>CAIPID010000287.1 GCA_903865015.1 uncultured beta proteobacterium
ATACCTCGCGTTCCGCGCTTCTCTCCTTGGTGTGGAACAAAGAGAACCAATGATTGGCATATCCGTTACCGTGCGTCAGTCGTGATCAGCGGGCATCTGCATGTTCGTAGAACGGACTGGCGAGACGGGACACGATTCGAAGAAGTGTCTCTCGGTTACCCCAGGCAGTGGGATCCTGCAAAAGGGTTGCAGTACTACTTGAGAGATGTCTCACCCTAGCATGTTTGATCCAGTATTCATCGACCCTGTTTTCATTCACGATGCCAAGATCATCCCTCTAGTGTCCGGCTTGCTGCCTGCCTCATACAGATCCAAGTCTGATCGACCAGTTGGCTGGCGATCTGATCAACATGGCGGCTTCGCCAATCCTGCATATCAGATGATGCAACCCACTGATTGAAAGCACCGAGAGCAGGTCCTGTCCAAATCTGAAAATCTGCACTCCGGGCGCGGTCGCCATCCAGAGCAGACTGACGCGCCGATGAAAGATAATGACAAAACACACGTGCGAGTAAAAGCTTAGGAGAACAATTCCGAGGCACGACACCGCGCTGTGTCATTGCTCTTGCGATCGCATCAAATGAAGCACACAGATACTTTTGTTCAATGCGCTCACGCTCGGACTGAGGAACATCTTCCCAGCTGTCATAAAAGCGATAAACGTCATACAGCTTTGATGCGCGGGCGGCAAACAGACTCCCCTTTTTCAGAACACGTACTTTTCCACCCCAGTCGAACCAATCCTCAGAAGGAGCGAGTTCGCTGTCTTGAACATCCATTTTTGCAAGCATATCCTTGGCCACATCACTGATTGCGGCCTCGACAGAACACTGCAGCACTGAACCGAGTTGTATGTAGTCTGCCCCCATCATGAACGCAGCACATGCGGCTTCGGGAGTCCCAATGCCACCCGCAGCACCGATCGATACACCCGGTGCGATCTGATTGCGCAAACTCAATATAACGGGCAACAATGCCAAAAATGTGCCACCGTCGGTATCCCCTCCACCATCACCGCAGGCCGTCACCGCATCGGCCATTGGCAACTCGTGTGAGAGTTCTGCCTGATGCGGAGAAAGACTTCCTGACTGGACAAGCGCCTGAATCATCTCAGCGGGCGCTGGCGACAAGAACATTCGGGCGACATCTGGCCGGGTAACTTTAATCATCAGTCGATTCGCGCTGTAGACAACGCCACGTTCGTCGCGTGCGACAGATTGCAGTCGATACCGTATCAAAGCAGGTAAGACCTGGCTACAGCCACTGAGTTCAAGACAGTTCACACCTAAACTCAACAACAACAGGACCCTGGACTGTAAGACATCATCATCACCCGCATGTCCACGAACATTCACACCAAATGTTTTCCCGGCAGAACTGGCACGCAGTTGCGTGACCATATCCGAAACCGCCTCATCACTCAAGCCATCGGCACCGAGAAAAGCAAGAAAACCAGCACTGGTCAGACGCTGCACGAAACGCGTCGAAGCAACCCCAAAACCTAAGCCCCCGGCTACCAGGTTTTGTCTCACCCCAAAAGTATTGCGAAAAAAACGCGACCCAGGTTGTCCGGTAGTTGGCGAAAGAATTGCGGCCTCAGGCGTTACTAACGGCTCAGTAAGTGCGGATTGATCTGAAAGAAGCTGAGAACTGGCATCAACAGGCGTTAACACTTGCGTGGGAATATAAGCCGCCTGAACCAGTGGGGTGCTGGATGCCTGTATCTTGGTGACAAGACCTGTGAGTACCCGACCAGGCAGCATTTCAACGAATTCCTGCTCACCCTGCCCCCAGATCCAGCGTATGGACTCGACCCAACGCACCGACTGACACAACTGCTCACCCAGATTCACACGCACGGCTCCTCGCTCATGTGGGCGAGCCGTGTAATTAGACACGACAGGAATGCGCGGATCATTAATCGTTAATGTCTCCATGAAACGCACAAACTCAGCTTGCATACTTTGCATCGCGCGCGAATGGAAAGCGGCGGAGACATTGAGAGGGATGATAGTTTGGGCACCAGCAGCGAGCAAAGCAGGCTCGGCCGCCTTGAGATCCTCAGCCAATCCTGCCAGGACAATCTGACTGGGTGTATTGATATTGGCCAAATCCAGCCTGTCATGACCGGCTTGCAGTATTGAACGGATAGTCTGTTCATCCAAACCAATCACAGCAGACATCGCACCATTACCCTGCGAGGCCATCAGAGAACCACGTTTGGTGACGAGTTTCAGGCCTGTTTCAAAATCAAAGGCACCGCCCGCGAATAACGCAGTGAACTCCCCCAAACTATGACCGATCAGCCACGCGGGCTCTTGAGAGGCGGTCTTGCTCCACTTTAAAAACGACAGTGCACCCACCGTAAATAAGG
Source organism: uncultured beta proteobacterium (assembly GCA_903865015.1). Classification (GTDB taxonomy): domain Bacteria; phylum Pseudomonadota; class Gammaproteobacteria; order Burkholderiales; family Burkholderiaceae_B; genus Zwartia. Next base: position 2,375 of record CAIPID010000287.1, read on the forward strand.
CGGGTTGCGTGAACTGTGTTTTCCTCAAATCACCATTTGGATCCTCCATGATCAGCTCCGTCATGGAGCGGCCCAGAATCTGATTGGCGACCTCGATATGCTCGGGAAACTCAGAAAAAAGATCAGATCCCATACCTTTTTGCTGGGCGCCCTGGCCAGGAAATAAAAGAGTTGTCATATCAGACCTTCAAATGTTTTCGAATTGATTCAAAACCTTCGACTTCATTTCCCATTAAGCTCATGACGGAATAAATCTCAGTAGTTGAAGCGGGAGGTAAATTGTACTTAGCGACAGTCGCCATTGTCCCCGATGGGCTCAAGTCTATCCATATTGTTTCTGGGCGGGTATTCATATGCGCAAAGGCAGCAGACACATGCATAGGTTGCCTGACGATCTGCCATAAATGATCGTGCGCGATTTCATTGATACATTGACCGGATACGCAAGAAATCACCGGTAATGCTAACGGACCACGCAGGCGACCATTCAATAAACTGCCAAGCTTTGCTTGTGAATGCTCAAGCAAAGAGGAATGAAAAGGATATCCAACGGGCAACATCAGACAAGCAATTCCTTCAGGCTCAAGCACACTGGAAATATGTTTAAGCTGGAGCGCGGATCCCGCAAGGATAAAATGCTCTTTGGACAAGACCCCCGCGATCTCGGCGCCATCGAAAAGCGCACGCCGGCGCTGCACAATATCGGGCGGCGCGATGATCGCAAGCAATCCTCCCGTTGCAGGCGTATGCTCTAGCTGCTTGGACATCGCGATCACGAGTAGCAAACCATCCTCAACCCTGATGGACTCTGCTAGCGTCATCGCAATAATCTCACCCATGCTTGCACCCATCAGAGCGCCAGGCCTCACACCTAAAGAAACGAAGGTTTGCGCCAGACAGATTTGAACGATAAATAAGGCAGCATTACTGTGGAGTAAATTATTAAACGGCTCGTAACGGCTACGTTCTTTATCAAAGACAACATCTAATATGGAAAAACCAAGCGCTCGTTGTGCGAGCTGATCCAATTCAAGCAATCTGCATCTGAACTCCGGAACGTGGGCAAAGAGCTCTCGTCCCATGTGATAAGACTGACTCCCCTGCCCTGCGAACATAAATATCACTGGACGACGCATCACTGCTGCACTCATTGTTTCACCGCCTCGATCCATGCCATTGCATCCTGTATCACCTGCCCGGTATGCGCATCGTTCAGTAAACCAAAATGATCAACTTTTAATTCAAACACACGAAATGGTCCTAGCGCTTTAGCCTGCCAATCAGAAACTACCGCATCAGGTGCACCCGGACGAGCTCGTAAATACGCGACAGGACACTGAACTGATCCCTCGGACTGATAGTCGCGATAGGCCTGGCTAAGTTGTTTCCACGGGGCAATCAATGCTGACAGTGCCTCTTCAGTGGCAGGAATATTCAAGGCTTTTAACGCGGCCGGTAATTGATCTGCTGTCACCGATGTTCCATGCATATCGCGCAACCAACCGATCAATGCATCATTGTGATTGTCATTGTCATTGTCACAGGCAACATGATCAACGTCGCTATGGATTGCATCTGACATTACGCTATCAAGCAAAATTAAACCCGCAGCAGAACGCCCTTGCATTTCTAAAGCCCTGACCATTGCAAAAGCGACTACGCCTCCAGCCGACCATCCACCCAGCAGCGGGGTTGCATCCATTGGCAATTTAGACAAAAGACTCGTAGCGACATCAGGGATTGAGTTCAACCGACTGACAGGCATTGCAGCAGGATTGAAGGCAACAATCGTTCTGGCATTTGCAAAGTGCTGTCCAATTGGGTGTAAGACAGAAGCATCCCCTCC
>CAIPID010000288.1 GCA_903865015.1 uncultured beta proteobacterium
ACCTTTGACAGATTATTTCGCGCTCGATGCGATCACCCGACTCGGACGATCCTTGCGTACCGCCGTACATTTCGGGGCCAATATCGAGGCGCGCGAGGATGTGCTGACTGCAAGTCTGTATGCAGGTCTGGCTTTTGGTAGCGCGGCCACTGGCATGGTGCATGGTTTGGCTATGCCGCTGGGAGGGCTCTACAACATTCCCCATGGCATTGCGAATGCCGTGTTATTGCCACATGTCATGAAATTCAATCTGGTCGCTGCGACCCGCAGATTTGGTGATGTTGCGCGCGCGCTGGGCGAACGTACCGAAGGACTGTCCGAGCGCGAGGCCGCTGAACGGGCGATTGCCGCTGTCGTATCTCTGTCCGAGGATATTGGTATTCCCAAATATGTTGACCAGCTAGGTATTCCGCGTAAAGGCATTGCTGCAATCGCAAAAGACGGCATGACTAATTCACGTCAGATTCTGCCTAATCCACGCGATGTGACGTATGAGGGACTGGTGTCTATTTTGAATGACGCATTTTCGCCAGTTTGAGGTTTGATCTTTACGTTGACTTGAGCAGGCAAGAGGGCGGTGCAGTAAGCAGCCCCCGGAGCATTGATATTTTCTAGGTAAACTTGTCGTTTCCCAACTTACGAGACAAACAAAATGGCCCGCATTCCCTACGCAGACTTAACCAACCCAGAAGCCAAACCGATCGTTGATCGCATTGTGGCCGAGCGCGGTTCTGTTTTGCATCTCTATCAGATGCTGCTCAACAGCCCCCCGATTGCGAGCGGCTGGTTGAATTACCTGACTGCCGTGCGCCAGCACAGCACATTGCCAGGCTCACTGCGCGAACTGGTGATTATGCGTGTGGCCGTGATTAACGGCGCCCCTTATGAGGCCGAGCAGCATGCGCCGATCGCTCTCAAAGAAGGTATTACCCAGGTACAGTTAGATGATCTGAATCAGTGGGAAACCTCGACCAAATTCGACGCGACGCAACGCGCTGCCCTGGCGTATTGCGATGCCATGACCAAAAATGTTCAGGTACCCGCCGAGGTGTTCGCAGCCGTTCGCGCTCAATTTACAGACCGTTTGCTGGTTGAGTTGACCGCGACGGTTGGTGCTTACAACATGGTTTCACGCTTCCTTGAGGCACTGGATATTCATTCGCACGACAAGCGTTGATTCTGAAGTTGATTCAGAATCTGCTTCTGAATCAATCAGCCGTGATATTCGCGCTCCGTGCAAGCTCCTGGTAGCGAGTTCGCTGATTCGCGATGTAAATGCCAAAGTCCTGAGGGGTTGGGCTCGATACGAGTTCAACCCCTTTTTCCATGAACATTTTGACAAGCGCAGGAGATTGCAAAATCTTTGTCACTTCCTTGTGGAGCTTGTTGACGATCTGCGGTGGTGTGCCGGCAGGCGCAAACAGACCATTGAACGTCGAATCCTCAAAGCCTTTCAGTCCTGACTCGTCCAGTGTGGGGACGTCAGACAGGATGGGCGAGCGGGTTTTACTGGTGACGCCCAGTGCAAACAGCTTGCCATTCAGGGCGTATTGGGCAGAAGTGCTCACCTGATCAAACATAAATGGCACCTGACCACCCATCACATCGACCATCGCCTGCGCATTACCCTTGTAGGGGATATGCAGGTAGGAGACGCCCGCGGCATTACTGAATAACTCTGCGGCAATATGCCCTGTCGAGCCATTGCCTGACGAGGCATAGGCCAGACCTTTGGGCTGAGCCTTGGACAGCGTAATAAAGTCTTTTAGCGTGCGCGCCTGGATTTTCTCAGGATTAACGACAAGCACCATGGGGATCTGGCAAGTCACCGAGATCGGTTCAAAATCTTTCACCGGATCGTAGCCAGCATTTTTGAGTAGTACCGCGGCCGTCACGAATGTAGTGGAGTGCGCAAGCAAGGTATATCCGTCCGGCGCCGCTTTGGCGACCAGGTTGGTACCGAGCAGGGAGCTTGCACCGGGTTTGTTCTCAACGATGACTTGCTGACCTAGCGCCCTGGACAGAGGTTCTGCAATCGCGCGTGCGACGATGTCGACGTTGCCACCTGCAGCGACTGGGACG
>CAIPID010000289.1 GCA_903865015.1 uncultured beta proteobacterium
CCCAGCATAAAGTCGGTTTGATAGATTACAAAGTGATTGCCCAGGGATCGGCGGCGATCCTTGGGCGTATTGACGCGTTGCGGCAAGAGGGCGTCGCTATAGCGATTGTGGATGCAGTGAGTAATGCTGATCTGATGCAGCTTGGCACTGCACTCAAAGACCTGCCGTTAGTGACCGCGGGCTCAGGTCTTGCGATTGGTTTACCCGCTAATTTTGGGATTAAGGCTAATCCTCAGTCTGCAGCACTGCCTGAACCCAAAGGGTTGAAAGCAGTTATTTCAGGGAGTTGTTCCCGAGCGACTAATTTGCAGGTGGCTGATTTCATTTCGAAAGGCCTGCCCGCATTTGTCCTTGACCCGTTGTTGCTCCTGGATGGTGATGGTGTGGTGCGTGACGCATTAGCTTGGGCGGGTCCCAAGCTTGCGGCAGGTCCCGTGCTGATTTACTCTACTGCGGCTCCTGAGGCGCTCAAGCGTATTCAGGATCAGCTAGGTGTGCAGCAGGCCGGTGAGATGGTTGAGCAAGCTTTGGCGCGTATCGCAAAAGGTCTGGTTGAACTCGGCGTCGGCCAACTGGTCGTGGCTGGTGGTGAAACCTCGGGCGCTGTTGTTCAGGCGCTAGGTATGCATCAGTTGCAAATTGGTGCACAAATTGACCCGGGCGTGCCGTGGTGCGCAGGGCGCGGCATGCATATCACGCTGAAGTCGGGTAACTTTGGAACACCAGACTTTTTCACTAAAGCCTTTGAGCAGATTGCCTGAGAGAGAGTCGTGAGCAACAACGCCATTGAAGAGTTAAGTCAGGAAATCTGTCGCGTCGGCAAAAGTCTCTATGACCGTGGCTATGTGCATGGCTCGACAGGCAATATCAGCGTCAGGATTCCAGACGGCGAGGGCGGAGGTTTTCTGATTACGCCAACAGATGCTTGTCTGGGATTTCTGGTGCCCTCCAAGCTTGCACGGCTAGATCGAGCAGGCGTTCAGATCTCCGGTGATCGCGCCAGTAAAACATTAGCGCTGCATCAGCGGATTTATTCCTCTGCTGCGCAAGCGATGTGTGTGATTCATACCCACTCTTCATATCTGGTCGATCTGACCTTGAGGGGCGTTTGGAATGAACACGATATTGTTCCTGCGATCACACCTTATTATGTGATGAAAGTGGGACATGTCCCGCTGGTTCCTTACTATCCCCCAGGCGATACGCGGGTTGCAGATTTTGTCGAACGGTTGATTCAGGATGCTGCCTCCAAAGGTATACCGCTCAGAGCAGTGATGTGCGACAGGCTAGGTCCTCAAGTCTGGAACGAGACACCGTCGAGCGCCATGGCGACGCTCGAAGAGCTCGAAGAAACAGCCAAGCTCTGGTTGCGCGGCAGTATGTCTGCTCAGCCATTATCGGAAAGTGCAATCGAAGAATTACGTCAACAGTTCAAAGTTAAATGGTGAATCAATGAATATCCTCATTACTGGTGGTGCAGGCTTTTTAGGTACGTTATTGACCCGTGCGATTTTGACCCGCGGCACGTTGCAGGGTAAAAAAGTGACCTCACTAACAGTGACAGATTTGGCTGCGCCCTCGCATCCTGAGGTTGTCGGACATCCGTTGCTGCGCGTGGATACGGGTGATTTGCTTACGCAGATGGATGGCCTGCTTAAAAAAGATTTTGATGCGGTCTTTCACATGGCCTCTGCAGTGTCAGGGGAATGCGAGGCGGATTTTGATCTGGGATTGCGATCAAACCTCGATGCGACGCGTCGGCTGTTAGATGGTTTACGTGCGCAACAAGGTCGCACGGGTGTTGCACCACTGTTTTTCTTTTCCAGTTCGGTCGCCGTGTTTGGTTCAGACCCAGCAATCCCGCTCGCACCTCTGGTGCAGGACACGACCTTGCCCACACCGCAGTCAAGCTATGGCATTCATAAATTCATCTGCGAGCAGTTGGTGGCTGACTATACGCGCAAGGGTTATATCGATGGACGAGTGGCGCGGTTGATGACGGTATCGGTCAGACCCGGGCGCCCGAATGGGGCTGCATCAAGCTTTTTATCGGGGATTATTCGTGAGCCCCTGGCAGGTGTGCCGGCTGTGTGCCCGGTTGACTTGTCTACAGCCGTCGCTCTCGCTTCACCCGCTACGACCATCGCTGGGATTCTCGCTGTTGTCGAGGCTTCACGCGAAAAATTTGGCGGTCGTACTGCATTAAATTTGCCTGCGTTGACCGTCACCGTGGGTGAGATGTTGCAGGCACTCGAAGAGGTCGCAGGCAAAGAGGTTGCCAGTCTCGTGACACTCAAGCCCGATGCGGCGATTGCCCGCATCGTTGGTGGCTGGCCTTCAAAGTTTGACTGCCAGCGTACCCATCATTTTGGTTTGAAACCTGATGCGTCCTATCAGGACATCATCAGGCAATACATCGAAATGACGCGTTAATAGTTTTAGACCACGATTGCGTGTGCAGCGCCATCCATGGTCAGGATGGTGCCTGTCACATAGCTTGCACGATCTGAGGCCAGATAGACGACAGTGTCGGCGACTTCTTCGGGGGTCGCGAGACGACCCATCGGTACTTTTTTAGTCGCTTGTTCCATGGCCTGGTCTTCGGTGATTTGTTCGTGCTTTGCTGTAACTGACATGCCTTCTTTGAGGCGCTCAGTCAGCGTCGCAGCAGGATTCACTGCATTGACCCGCACACCAAAAGGCGCGTAGGCTGCAGCAAGACCTGCACTCGCCAACATCAGCGCGGCATTCGCGCTGCCGCCAGAGATGTGCAGGGTTGAGGCTACTTTGCCGCCCGCACCCACTACGTTGATTACAACGCCTTTGCCACGAGCACCCATGCGTTTGATCGCAGGATCCATCATATTGATGTAGGTAAAAAACTTCGAGTCCATCGCATCGCGCCAGACCTCTGGTTTCAGATCAGGGGCAGCCGCTCTTTTTGCAGCGCCTGCCGAGTTGACTAGTACATCTAGAGGGCCGAGCGCTTTTTCAGCTGCATCGAGTGCTTGCAATGCTGAAGCTGCGTTTTTTAGGTCCGCTGAATACACCGCAATACGCGCAGCGGAACCGGGGATTTGTTTGATCAGAGATTGTTTGGCAGCTTCAAGGGTTGCCAGATCGCGTGATACAAGGCTGACTTTTGCGCCTTCTTCGAGAAATACTTTGGCGCATGCCAAGCCAATGCCTTTGCTGCCACCCGTGATCAGTACGTGATGATTATTTAAATGTAAGTCCATGTCCACTCCAGGAAGATGATCGCACGCACAGGTTTTGAATTACCTGGCGGGTTGTAAGTTTTTGGTGTTGCTTAGTGTATGAGGTAAACAAGCTTAAATGTCTAAATAAATGTTTAGTCAGTTCACTCTGATTTTTTGAATCAAATCGCGGTCGAGCTCTAACCCCCATCCCGGCAGCGTGCTGAGTGTCATCTGACCCTCATGGATAACAGGACGATTGAGAACCAGTGTGTGATACAGCGGGTCACGGTCAGGTTGCATGAATTCGACACATTTTCCATTTGGCACACCTGCTGCGAGTGCAGCGCCCACCTGTGTTTCGAGATGGGACATGATGCCGATTCCAAAGGTGTCGGCAAGCATGGCGACTTTACGCCACTCTGTGGGGCCACCGCCCCAGCTCGGATCAAAGTTGCAGACATCGATTGCGCCCGTGTTCATCAACTCGCGGCATCCTGCTTTGGTGATTTCGCTCTGACCCGCACAGAGCGGGATATCGATAGTACGGCGCAGGCGTGCGAGATCAAGCTTGTCGTTTTGCCAGTGGCAGGGCTCCTCGATCCAGCGGATATCGTATTGCTGGACCGCTCTGGCAAACCTGAGTGCTTCTTCGAATGACCAACCCTGATTCGGATCGGGCATTAACCAAAAATCAGGCCCCGCACCATCACGTGCGGCGCGCACACGCTCGGCATCTTGCTCGGGCGACTGAGCTCCGACCTTGAGTTTGCAGCCAGAGAATCCTTGGTCTTTGAGCGATGCCATCTCACGGGCAACCTCCAGCAGGTCATTTTGAGGCTTGTAATAGCCGCCCATCGCAATAGCGGGAATCGTGTCTGACTGACCACCCCAGACGTGATGCAAGGGCGCTTGCATGGATTTACCTACAGCATCCCATATCGCTGCATCGACACAGGCAATCGCGCGAATAGCCATGCGCCGGTCACGCAGAATGTCCCGCGTGACGGGATGCATTGCCTGCCAGCATGCTTCGACATGCAAGGCGTTGCGACCGAGCAGGCGCGGGGATATTTCCTCCTCAATTAATCGCACAATTTCTTTCTGGCCCGTATCCTCGTTGTTGCTGAAACACTCACCCACGATGCCACTGCTGGTATGAATGCGGGTAAGGATGGTGCAACGCATGGTGATGGTTGCGGTCGCCGCCTTGAGTGGTTTAGTTAAAGGCATACGCAGCGCGATGACCTCGATACGTTCAATTTTCATCTTGATAGCTCAGATACTTTTCTAAGAAAAATCACTCAGGTTTAATGCCTTGTTGTTTGATGAGTGCCGCCCAGCGATCAATTTCACCGTAAACCGTTTTTGCAGCGTCCTCTGAGGATCCAGCAACCTTGATCAGGCCCATATCGTTGAGGCTTTTCTGTGCTTCGGGCGTGTTCAAGCCTGCGTTGATTTCTTTATTCAGCCGATCGATGACGGCTGCAGGCGTACCTTTAGGCGCTGCAAACGCAACCCAGAAATCCATCGTCATGTTCGGTAAGCCAACCTCCGATGCTTTGGGTACATCGGGCAGCGCAGGTGAACGCTGATCGGACAAGACCATGAGCGGGCGCAGTTTGCCGCTCTGAATGTAAGGTAATACCGTTGTCACCGTGCTCACCAATATCTGTACTTGTCCTGCCATCAGATCGGCGAGTACCGCACCTGCGCCTTTGTAAGGTACATGGACGAC
>CAIPID010000290.1 GCA_903865015.1 uncultured beta proteobacterium
AGATGCTCGAGTATCACGCTATTAAAGCGTGCATCGTATAGATCACCGGGGATGGCTTTAAACCAATCCGTGGCGTTCATGACATAGCCGAAAAAACCGATACAAAAAATGATTAAGAGCACGCAATACTGCGGCAAGCGATTGCTCAGAAAGTTATCGGCTTGTTTCATTTGCAGCTAACTAGTTTTCACTCGACATCCACTGATGATCGAAAATAACTTTTTTTAATTGATCAGCACTTTGTTTCCATGTCAGCCACGGCATTTCGGAGACTTTAGGTATTCTTTTAGCCTGATAAGCAACCAGCCATGCTTGTATTGTCATTGCAAGTGCAGAGGCATTGCCTGAAAAGTAGGTCGCATACTCACCTGCGACCTCTTTAAATACAGGTAAGTCACGCGCAATGATTGGTTTATTATGCTGAGCAGCCTCAATCAGTGGCAAGCCAAATCCCTCTCCAACACTCGAGGTCACGAGGCAAGTAGCTGTGTCATAAACTTTAGCCAGGTACTCATCACTCACACCCGCTAACCAGAAAAGACGTTTTCCTTTCTCTGCATGGTTTTCTAATTTAGAAACCAACTCATCCACTAACCAGCCCTGTTTGCCTACCAAAACCAGGTTGACATCAGCCCCCTGCGACCACAGCTCATCGAACGCTTCGAGTGTGACATGGTGCGCTTTTCGAGGCTCGATCGTACCAACCGATAAGAACGTTGGTCTTGTAGCGAGTTTGCTTAAAACTTCGGGGCCATCCTCTGGCAACCCAACTGACGGCATGCTGTTATCAATATCCGCCCCCAGATGGAACCAGCCAATTTTGTAGGGCCTCGAAGGTTTTTCGACATTTAAGGCACGCCACGCATTGAGTTCGTCGGCAACAGCTTTAGAAATACAAATAGCACCATCAAACCGTGCCAGAATATGTAACCAGTCCGCATGTGCACTCCCCAGACTGGAGGGCCAGAACTGTGGGAACTGTATCGGCAATAAATCGAATACGACAAAATGCACTGTCACGCCGCGTGCGCGCAGTGCGCTCAGGTAAGGGGACTGATATCTTGTGACTTGGTGCTGCAAATCAAGTCCAAGGAAAATATCTCCTGGGGCAGACTCAATGATGTCATCGGTCTGACTGAAGGTTTTTGAAACATCCTGATTCAAGTGTTTCGCTGAGAATCGATTAGCTTGCCGATACCCAAGCTCTGTTGTTGTTCCATATACCGGCTCGACACTATATCCAGCGGGAGGATTTTGGATTAATTGAAACAAGATGCTGCGCGTGACGCGCTGAACACCCGTTGCCGCATCACGCGTGGCTAATTCAGATATATCAACAAACAGCTTTTTTAAACCTTGTCGTGGCTGATTCAATGCAATCATCGAAGCGCATCGCATCAACTCGTCATCAGACATGGTTGGCTGTAAATCACTAATCGCAGTAAAGAGGGTTGAAGTCTCTGATGCAAAGTCAGTAGCAGGTTTTTCGATCTGCAGATAACTGATCGCCTGAAGGGCTCTTTTGCCACAGGCATCCCAGGAGTAATGCTCGAGATTTTTATTACCATTTTCAATCAGACATTGTCTGAATGGCTCGTCTGTTAGTACGCGTACTAATTTGGAAAGGATATCCTGCTCATTTGTTGGATCAAATAATGCCTCGGCATCTCCGACCACCTCTGGCAGACTGCTTGTATTAGAAGCAATGACAGGAGCACCGCATGACATCGCCTCCAGGATGG